>JAJEAZ010000201.1 GCA_022824105.1 Alphaproteobacteria bacterium | reverse complement strand
CCGGAAGCGCGGTCGTCATCGCCGCCGGATCAGCGTGCCGGCGCCGGACCGGGTCAGGATTTCCAGCAGCACGGCATGGTCCATCCGCCCGTCGAGGATCACCGCCGCCTCGACCCCGCCCTCGACCGCGTCGAGGCAGGTCTCGACCTTGGGGATCATGCCGCCCTTGATGGCGCCGTCGGCGATCATGCGCCGGGCGCGGTCGCGTCCCATTTCGGGGATCAACCGGCCGTCTTCGTCCAGCACGCCGGCGACGTCGGTCAGCAACAGGAAGCGGCGGGCCTTGCAGGCTGCGGCGATGGCGCCCGCGGCCGTATCCGCATTGATGTTGTAGGTCTCGCCGTCCGCGCCGAGGCCGATGGGCGCAACGACGGGGATGAAACCGGACTGCCCAAGCGCATCGATCACTGCCGTATCGACGCCGGCAGGCTCGCCGACGAAGCCGAGGTCGAGAGCCTTTTCGATGTTCGAATCCGGATCGCGGCGCGTATGTTTCAGGCGCTTTGCCGTCATCAGCCCCGCGTCCTTGCCGGACAGCCCGACGGCGCGTCCGCCGGCCGCGCCGATGGCGGCCGCCAGTGCCTTGTTGATGCGGCCGGCGAGCACCATCTCGACGATCTCGACCGTATCGGCGCTCGTTACCCTGAGACCGTCGACGAAGTCGCTGCCGATGCCGAGCCGCTCCAGCATCCGGCCGATCTGCGGGCCGCCGCCATGCACCACGACCGGATGGATGCCGATCTGCTTCATCAGCACCACGTCGCGCGCGAACGCGGCGAGCGCATCGGCGTCGCCCATCGCATGGCCGCCATATTTCACCACGACGGTCGTGCCGGCATAGCGTGCGATATGCGGCACGGCCTCGGACAGCACGGCCGCTTTCGCGATGCTCTCGGCGAGCTTGCCGGCGGCGGCGTCGGCAGCGGTCTCGGTCATGGGCTCGATTCCTCTGCAAGGGCTACGAGTTCGGCGCGGAGCTGCGGGATGCCGTCGCCCGTGCGCGCGCTGGTCGCCAAGACGGTCGGATGGGCCGCCGCCCGGCGCGCGATGCCGGCCTCGACCTGGGCAACCGTGCGGCCCAGCGCCGGAGCGCTCAGCTTGTCGGTCTTGGTCAGTATCACCTGATAGACGACGGCGGCGCGGTCAAGCAGGTCCATCAGCGCGCCGTCGCTGTCCTTCAGGCCGTGCCGGGCATCGACCAGCAGGCAAAGCCGGCGCAAGCTGGCCCGCCCGGCCAGATAGTCGCGGGTGAGGGCCGTCCAGGCAGCCGATTTCGTTCTCGACACCTTTGCGTAGCCGTAACCAGGCAGGTCCACGATCCCGAGGCGCCCGGCGAGATCGAAGAAAATCAGCGCCTGAGTGCGTCCGGGCGTGTTGGAGGTGCGTGCAAGGCTGTTGCGGCCGGTGAGCGCGTTCACGAGGCTGGACTTGCCGACATTCGACCGCCCGGCAAAGGCGACTTCCGGCAGCCCGGCCGGAGGAAGCTGCGCGGCCTCGGCTGCGGCATGCACGAAACGGCACTCCCCCGCGAAGAGCCGCCGGCCCCGCTCCAGGGCGTCCTCCAGGGGGCCGGGCGCGCACACGGGCGGCGGACCTCAGGTCTTTCCGGCCGTCGCGCGGGTTACGCCAGCCCGGCGCATGATGACCCATTGCTGCGCCATGGAGAGGAGGTTGTTCCAAGTCCAGTAGATCACCAGCCCGGCCGGGAAGGTCGCCAGCAGGAAGGTGAACACCAGCGGCATGAACTGGAAGATCTTGGCCTGGATCGGGTCGGCGGGCGTCGGGTTGAGACGCATCTGGGCCCACATCGAAATGCCCATCAGGATCGGCCAGATGCCGAGATGGAGGAAGGAGGGCGGCCCCCAGTCCACCAGGCCGAACAGCGTGAACAGGTTGGTCGGGTCCACCGCCGACAGGTCCTCGATCCAGCCGTAGAAGGGCGCGTGTCGCATCTCGATGGCGACGAACAGGACCTTGTAGAGCGCAAAGAAGACCGGAATCTGGATGAGGATCGGCAGGCAGCCGGCGGCGGGATTGACCTTCTCGCGCTTGTAGAGGGCCATCATCTCCTGGTTCAGCTTCTGGCGGTCGTCGCCCAGGCGCTCGCGCAGCTTCACCATCTCCGGCTGCAACGCCTTCATCTGGCTCATCGAGCGGTAGGACTTGTTGGCCAGCGGGAAGAAGACCAGCTTGACGCCGACCGTGAGCGCGAGGATCGCCAGGCCGAAATTGCCGAGCACGCCCTGCAGCCAGGAGAGCGCGTAGAAGAAGGGCTTGGTGAGGAAATAGAACCAGCCGAAATCGATGGCGAGGTCGAACTTGGCGAAGTCGAGGTCGTCGCGGTAACGGTCCAGCAGGTGGGCTTTCTTGGCGCCGGCGAAGACATGGTTGCGGACCGTCGCCCGCCCGCCCGGCGGCACGGTCACGGCAGTGCGCAGATAGTCGGTCTGGTATTTGTCGACGCCCTGCTCCAGCCGGTGCAGGAAGCGCGCCGTGAAGGTCTCGCCAGGCTCCGGGATGAGCGCCGTCAGCCAGTATTTGTCGGTGATGCCGAGCCAGCCCTCGGTATTCTCGACCTTGATCTCGCCGTCGTCGACAAGGTCGTCATAATCGTGCTCCTGCAACCCCTCGCCGAGCACGCCGAGCGGGCCTTCGTGCAAAATGAAGAAACCCGAGGTCTCCGGAGTGCCGGAGCGGGAGACGAGGCCGTAGGGATACAACGTGACCGGCGAAGTAGTGTCGTTGAATACGGTCTGGTCCACCGTCAGCAGGTAGTCGTCCGCGAGTTCGATGCTGCGGTTGAAACGCAGGCCCGCCCCATTGTCCCAGGCCAGCTTGACGGGCCGTTCGCGGCTGAGCGTACGGTCATTGGTGGACCAGGACGTGTTCCCTGCCGGCACCGGCGTCGTGCCGTCGGCGGCGACCCAGCCGAGTTCGGCGTAAAAGGCGGCGCGCCCGGCGGGAGGGGAGAGCAGAACGATTTGACGGCTCTCCAGGTCGGGCGTCTCGCGGTAATCGGTCAGCGTGACGCTGTCGATGCGCGCCCCGGCAAGCGGGATCGAGCCGGAAATGCGTGCGTCCTGTATCGGAATACGCGCCTCGTCCGTCCCGCCCGTCGGCCGGTCGGCGGCGGGTCTTGCACCCGGGGTGACGCCGGACGGGGCAGGCAGGCCTCCGGGCGTCGGGATGGCGTCCGTTTGCGCACCGGGCGTCCCCGGTGCGCCGGGCCCTCCCGCTTCCCCGGTCGGAGGCGGCGGCTCGGGCGGCGGCATCATCATGTTGAATGCCAGCAGGATGCCGATCGAGATGACGATCGCGAGGAGGAGGTTGCGGTTGTCGGGCACGGGGCGGAAGCGTCCGTTCAGCGGCGGGGGGCGCTGTTGTCAGGCGGCACCGGGTCATAGCCCGAACCGCCCAGGGGATGGCAGCGGGCGAGGCGTTTCGCCGCAAGCCAGCCGCCGCGCAGCGCGCCGTGCCTGTCGATGGCCTCGAGCGCGAAGGCCGAGCAGGTCGGCAGGTAGCGGCAATTGGCCGGAAGCCACGGCGAGATCAGCCAGCGGTAGGCGTAAATCGGCGTCTTGAACAGCAGCCTCATCGCCGTTCGACCCGGTCGGCGGCAGCTTTCAGGTCGCCCACCAGCGCCTTCCACGGCCGCGAGAGCGCGGCGCGGCGGCCGATCACGACATAGTCCCTGCCGGGGCGCGGCCCCAGCGACTCGCGGACGGCAGCCCGCAGCCGCCGCCGCACCCGGTTGCGCTCCACGGCATTGCCGACCTTCTTGGAAACGGTATAGCCGACCCTCAGGGGCCCATCGTCGTCGCGGGCGCGCATTTGCAGAACCAGCCCCGTAGCAGCCCAGCGCCGGCCGGTCGCCCGGACACGGAGGAAGTCGGCGCGTTTCTTGAGCGTCCGGGGGGCGTCCATGCGGGTCGGCGGGGCCGGGCTCAGGCCGAGAGGACCTTGCGCCCCTTGGCGCGGCGCCGTTTCAGCACGCGGCGGCCCCCCACGGTCGCCTTGCGGGCGCGAAAGCCATGGCGCCGCTTGCGCACGAGGCGGCTCGGCTGGAAAGTGCGTTTCACGGAAAATGAGCTCCATCGCGGACGAGACATACGGCCGCCGGCCGCATCCGGATGGCGGGATAATGGAGATACCCCGTTCGGCTGTCAACGCTATGATGGCGGGACGCGAAGACAGCGGAGGTGCGGGCATGGCCGCAACCGGGCGGCGCTCGTGGAGCGGTGCAGCGAAACGCCTCTCGATCCTGACGGTGCTGGCGGCGGGCCTCGCCGCCTTCTTCGCCGCCGGGCTCCATGAGCAATTGAGCTTCGAGGCGCTGCGCGACAACCGGGAGATGCTGACATCATGGGTCCGGGAGAACCTGTTCCTGGCGCTGCTCGCCTATGCCGTCGGCTATGCCGTCGTCATCGCCTTCTCGCTGCCCGTCGGCGCGGTGGCGACCATTTCCGGCGGCTTCTTCTTCGGGCTCTGGTTCGGGACCGCCGCGACGGTCATCGGCGCGACGGCGGGCGCGACGGCGCTCTTCGTTGCGGCGCAGACCGTGCTCGGCGAGCGCCTGCGGGCCAGGGTCGGGGCGGCGCTCGAGCGCATGGACAGCGGCTTCCGGCAGAACGCCTTCAACTATCTTCTCGTGCTGCGGCTGGTGCCGCTGTTCCCGTTCTTCCTCGTGAACATCGCGCCGGCCTTCGCCAATGTCCGTCTTTCGACCTATGTCGCGGCCACCTTTGTCGGCATCATCCCCGGCACCTTCGTCTATACGAGCGTCGGCAACGGGCTGGGAGCCGTCTTCGACGGCGGCGGCGAACCGGACCTCGGCCTCATCCTCGAACCGGAAATCCTGCTGCCGATCCTGGGCCTTTCGGCGCTGGCGCTGGTGCCGGTGATCTACCGGCGTTTCCGGCGCAGCCCGCCGGCGGCATGACGAAACGGCTTCCGCACTCGTTTCGTTCGCTCTCGGCGCGGCTGCTGGTGCTCACCGTATTTTTCGTCATGCTGGCGGAGTTGCTGATCTACGCCCCCTCGATCGCGCGCTTCCGCACCACCTATCTGGCGGACCGGCTGGCGGACGCCCATATCGCCGCGCTTTCGCTGGAGGCCGCTCCGACGCGGGCGGTGGACGCGGCGCTGGAGAAACGCCTGTTGCGCCATGTGTCGGCCTACAGCGTCGAATTGCGGGTGGGCGAGCACACGACCTACATGCTCGGCGGCAGCATGCCGCCGGAAGTGGACGCCGCCTTCGATCTGGACAAGGCCATGGCGGTCTCCTCGATCTGGGAAGCCGCCGCCACCCTGGCCCAGACGCACAACAGGGTGCTGAGGGTCAGCGGCGTCTCCTCGCACGAGCCGGGCGCGCGGGTGGAGGTCACGATGGACGAGTGGCCGATGCGCGAGGCGATGATCGCCTATTCCGAGCGCATCCTGGTTCTCTCCCTCATCATCTCGGCGCTGACGGCGGCGGCGGTCTTTCTGGCCCTGCACTGGCTCATGGTCCGCCCGATGGGCCGGTTGACCGAGGCGATGGTGCGGTTCGGCACGGACCCCGAAGACCAGAGCCGTATCCACGCGCCGTCCGCGCGCAGCGACGAAATCGGCACGGCCGAGCGCCAGCTCTCCGGGATGCAGCGCCGGCTTCATGCCGCCCTCAGCCACCGCGCGCATCTGGCCGCGGTCGGCGAAGGCGTGGCGAAGATCAACCACGACCTGCGCAACATGCTGGCCTCGGCGCAGCTTGTCTCCGACAGCCTCGGCGAAAGCCGCGACCCCCGTGTGCGCAAGGCGGTCCCCACCCTGGTGGGCGCGCTCGACCGGGCGGTCGGCCTCTGCACGCGCGTCGTGGACTTCGCGCGCGCCGGCGGCCCCCAGCTTTTCCTGGAGGCGGTGCCGCTGGCGGAGTTGATCGACGACGCGGCGAGCGTCGCCGGCAGGGGCGTGGCCTGGACCAACGGCGTCGGGGCCGGAATCGCGGTGGAAGGCGACCGCGAGCAGCTGTTCCGCGTCTTCGTCAATCTGGCCCGCAACGCCGCGGAAGCGGGCGCCAGGACCGTTTCCACAACCGCCAGGGCGCGGGACGGCCGCGTATATGTCACGGTCGCCGACGACGGCCCCGGCCTGCCGGAGCGGGCACGCGAGAACCTGTTCCGGCCGTTCCAGGGCTCGACGAGGCCGGACGGGTCCGGGCTCGGGCTCGCGATTGCGCGCGAGATCATGCGCGCCCACGGCGGCTCCATCCGGTTGATTTCTTCGGACGGCGGGGGAACTGTCTTCCGGCTGGATTTCGCGGCGGGCAGGGAGCGGCGATGAGCGGACGGGAAGGCGGGGCCTGGAACCCCGGGCAGTATCTGCGCTTCGGCGGGCACCGCCTGCGGCCTGCGGTCGAACTGTTCCAGCGGGTCGAGCACGACAATGTCCGCATCGCCGTCGACATGGGCTGCGGGACCGGCGACATCGCCCTCGCCATGGCGGCGCGCTGGCCGGAGGCGGAGGTGCGCGGGCACGACCTCTCCGAGGCGATGCTGGAGGCGGCGGCGGCCCGGGACCCGCAAGCGCGCGTCTCCTGGTCGCGGGCGGACCTTCGCGACTGGCGGCCCGACCGGCCGGTGGACGTGCTCTATGCCAACGCCGTCTACCAGTGGGCGGACGACCATGAAACGCTGTTTCCGCGCCTGCTGGGCGGGCTGGCTCCGGGCGGGGTCTTCGCGGCGCAGATGCCGATGAGCTGGCCGGAGCCGAGCCACAGGGGCATGCGCGATGTCCTCGACGAGCATGGCTTCGGCACGCCGGAATTGCGCGCGGGGCTTGCGCGCAAGTGGGTGGCCGAGGCCGACTGGTATTACGGCCTGTTCCGCCCCCTGGTGTCGGAGCTGGACATCTGGGAGACGCGCTACATCCAGGTGCTCCAGGGCGAGGACCCGGTGCTGGAATGGGTGAAGGGCACGGGGCTGCGCCCGGTTCTGGAGGCGCTGGAAGGCGAGGAGAAGGACCGTTTCCTCGCCGCCTACGCAGCCCGCCTCCGCGAACTCTATCCAAGGCTGGAAAGCGGCGAGACCCTCTACCCCTTCCCCCGCCTGTTCATCGTGGCGCGGATGTCATGATGTGTCATGTTTTGTCATGGCGCGCGCTCGGCCTCCTTCGCGATGTGTCATGAATTGTCATGTTCTGCATGCGTATGGGGCATATTCCGCAGCCGGTTTGGACATATGGCGGTTCACTCCTTGACCGCCGTCCCCGCCTGCCTGCCGGACTCATGCCAGGGTGCGTAGTGTCACCCGTCTATCCGGTTGCTCACGATTTTCTCCCCTCCCGCTCGGCCTACCGCATGCACACATCTCGGTCCGGGGCGACGGTTGGGGGCATGGTCCTCCGGAAATGTCATGGGGCGGTGTTCCGGTCATGGCTTGCCGCTCCTCTCCTTTCCGTCATGCAGAACGCCCTCCTTCGACAGGCTCGGGACAGGCTCTTCCGTCATGCCCGGATGCGCCCCCTCCGTCATGCCCGGACTTGTTCCGGGCATCTCCATCGGGGCCATTGCGGCGGCGGAAATGGATGCCCGGAACAAGTCCGGGC
>JAJEAZ010000491.1 GCA_022824105.1 Alphaproteobacteria bacterium | reverse complement strand
CAGGTCGGCGACGAGCGCGGCCTCTCCAGGTCCATCCCGACCATGGCCGGCCCGCTCGCCCCGTTCGTGCAGGTCGCGGCCGACATGAAGCGGGAAACCGGCCTGCCGGTGTTCCACGCCACCCGGATCGCGGACCTGGCGACGGCGGAGCACTGCGTGCGCGAGGGGCTCGTGGACATGGTGGCGATGACGCGCGCGCACATGGCGGACCCGCATATCGCGGCCAAGATGCTGCGCGGCGAGGAGGAGCGCATCCGCCCCTGCGTCGGCGCCGGCTACTGCCTCGACCGCATCTATGTCGGCGCCGACGCGCTCTGCCTGCACAATCCCGCAACGGGCCGCGAGCGCACGATGCCGCATGTCATCGAGACGAGTCCCGGCCCGCGCCGCAAGGTCGTGGTGGTGGGGGCCGGGCCGGCCGGGCTGGAGGCGGCCAGGGTCTCGGCGCTCCGGGGGCATGAGGTCACCCTTTTCGAGGCGGCCGGCGAGCCGGGCGGCCAGATCGTGCTGGCGGCGAGGGCGACATGGCGCAGGGACCTGCTGGGCATCGCGCAGTGGCTCGCCTCCGAGGTCGGGCATCTGGGCGCGACCGTGCGGTTCAACCGCTATGCCGAAGCAGCGGACATTCTGGCCGAAGCGCCGGACATCGTGGTGGTCGCCACGGGCGGGGTGCCGAACACGGAATGGGTCGAGGGCAGCGAGCATGTCGCGAGTGTCTGGGACCTGCTCGGCGGCCAGGTCGAGCCGGGCGCCGAGGTGCTGGTCTATGACGATCACGGCGACCATCAGGGCCTGAGCGCGGCGGATTTCCTCGCCTCGCGCGGCTCGAAGGTCGAGCTCGCGACCCCGGACCGCATGGCGGCGCACGACATCGGCGCCAGCAACTATCCGGTCTATCTCGCGAACTTCTACGCGGCGGGCGTGCGCATGACCCCGGATCGGCGGCTGCGCTCCGTCAAGCGCGAGGGCAACCGGCTGCGGGCAGTGCTCCGCAACGAATACAGCGACGAGGACGAGACCCGGCTGGTCGACCAGGTCGTGGTCGAGCACGGCACCTTGCCGAGTGCGGCGCTGTTCCACGAGCTTCGCCCGCTCGCCCGGAACGGGGGCGAACTGGACATCGACGCGCTGGTCGCCGGCCGGCCGCAAGAGGCGCCGCCGGACGGGGAGGGCGCGTTCATGCTCTTCCGCGTCGGCGACGCCGTCGCCAGCCGCAACATCCACGCCGCCATCTACGACTCCCTGCGCCTCTGCAAGGATTTCTGAACCGAAGCAGGGTGCAACCTCGTCGTTGCGGCGAACCCGCATCCTTGACGCCGGGCGACGGCAAGCCTGCATATGAGCCTTTCTGAAAGTAAATATTGAAATGCTGTATAGTCGGTTCTCGCAGTTTTATTTCGAGGGCCGTGCAAGGTGCGTGGCGGCGCACAAAGAGCGTCGATGGAAAGCCGGGCAATCCGCCGGCGTCCGATGGCCGGTGGGGCCGCGATTGTCCTTGTCGCGGGCCTGTTCGCCGCTGGCGCGCAGGCTGCGGATTACTTCTGGCCCGTGGTCCGCATCATCGACGGCGATACGGTGAAGGTCGATGCCAGCGCCGACCTGCCGCCGGAACTCGCCTCCCTCTCCGTCCGGCTGCGCGGCGTCGATACGCCCGAGAAGGGCAGGCGCGCGAAATGCGAGGCCGAGAGGCAGGCCGGCCGCGCCGCAACGGCGTTCACCGAAGAGGCGATAGAAGGAGCCGGCAGCGTGGTCGTCCGCGACCCGGCCTGGGGCAAGTGGGGCGGCCGGGTGATCGCGGACCTGGTTCTGGACGGCTCCTCGCTGTCCTCCGCCCTGCTGGAGGCCGGACACGCCCGCCGCTACGAAGGCGGCAGGCGCAAGGGCTGGTGCTGAAAGGCGCCGGCGGCCGGGAGGCGCGAACCGCCGCGCCGCCGCTCGGCGCTCACCACCGGATCGCGCCCTTCAGCATCGCCCCGTGCTCGCCCGCTTCGTCCCCCAATCCGCCGGATCCATGTCGATGGCGAGCGCCGGCGAACCCGTGACATCCACCGCCTCGCTGAACGCCACCGTCATCCGGACCGTCTCGCCCCGCGCACAGGTCGCGTCCGCCCCGGCGTCCGAAGTCACCGCCACCCCCGTCACCGCAGGCGCCCCCTGGACGGCAACCGGAGCGGCGGAGGACAGCCCCGCCAGCCCCGTTGCGGCGGCGGCGAGCAGCATGACGAGGCGGGCGATGATCATGGCGTTCCCCCTTGCAGGCCGTGTTTCCGATGTTAGCAGATCTTTGTATCTATGTTGCGTATCGAAGGGGGCGTTTATCGTGTCTGTTTCATCAATTCACCGACAAGGTGATAAATGCGGCGCGCGGCGGGATGCGCGCCGGCGGCGAACCGTCCAACCGTCGCCCCGGTCCCCGCCTGCCTCCGCTGCCGGCATTCCATGAAATATCTCCGGCATCTTCATTTTTTGTTCCTGGAGGGGCTTGACATTTGGCGGTATGGTGGATGATGAAAGTAGAGAGAGGCGGCTTCCGGGGCCGCCTTTCGGCGTTTCTGCGGAAAGCGACCGGCAGGGGCCGGAAAAAAGCCCCGGCGGGAACCGACGGGCGAGGTGCGTCCTGCGTCTCGCGCGCGCAATCAGGTGCGCGAACCGCGCCGGCGCCGACACCCGCCCGCACGCACACGCGAAACGCGCGCAAAACAGGGACCGCCCGTCCTGCCCCTGGCCCCGAAGGAGGCATGCATGACCGAAACCGACCCCCGCCGCCGAAACCCCCGTCATGGCTTGGCAGGAGGACATGAACGCCGGCCCGCCGCCGGACGACCGCGCCCGCAAACGCCGGGGACAGGCGGGGGCCGCATGCACACATCTCGGTCCGGTGACTTCGCAACGCCCGCCTCCAACCGTCGCCCCGGACCCCGATCCGGGGCCCATGTCGTCATCCCGGAGCCGATCCGGGACCCTGACCCGCGCCACCGCCGCAGCCGGTGGAGAGCAGGCTCAACCGCTGGGGCCTGCCCCGGACCCCGATCCGGGGCTGCCGCCAGGACCGAGGCTGGGCCCCGGCTCGGGGGCCGGGGCGACGGTTGGGGGGCAGGCGTTGCGAAACCACCGAAGACAGATGCCTGAAGCCGGCAGGCGGGGGAGGCGGTCAGGGAGCGAACCGCCATATGCCCGAACCGGCCACGCAATATGCCCCATGCGCATGCGGAACATGACAAAACATGACACATCGCGAGGGAGGCCGGGCGCGCCTCATGACAAAACATGACACTCCATGACATTCCATTGACACGTCCCTGCAGGGCGGCGCGGGAGCCGGCGCCGGCCCGTCCGCGCGGCTCACCGGCCGGCGGGGATGAGGCCGCGGGGGCGGAAGCGCATGACGAGCAGCAGGATGACGCCCATGACCAGCGGGCGCATGTGCGGGGCGGCGTCCAGCAGGTGCTCGCGGACGGCGCTGCCGGCGGGCAGGCCCGAGGTCAGCGCCTGCATGAGCCAGAGTCCTGCCGGCTCCGCCTCGATCCAGACGAACCAGACCAGGAAGCCGCCCAGCACCGCGCCCAGATTGTTGCCGGAGCCGCCCACCACCACCATCACCCAGATGAGGAAGGTGAAGCGCAGCGGCTGGTAGCCCGCCGGCGTGAACTGGCCGTCGAGCGTGGTCAGCATCGCGCCCGCGACGCCCACCACGGCCGAGCCCAGGATGAACACCTGCCGGTGGCGGCGGGTCACGTCCTTGCCGATGGCGCCGGCGGCGGTCTCATTGTCGCGGATCGCCCGCATCATCCGGCCCCAGGGCGAGTGCAGCGCGCGCTCGGAGAGCCAGAACACCACCGCCAGCACGGCGAGGAAGAGGCCCGCATAGCAGAGCTTGACGAACAGGCTGGAGGACTGGACCGCGAACTCCCGGAGCGCGTCCTCATGCGCCGCGCCGGTCAGCGCCTCCAGGCTCCGGCTGTGCAGCACGGCCACCAGATCGACGAACCACGGGTCCTGCTGCAGGTCCACCTCGTAGGGCACCGGACGGTCGAGGCCGGACACGTTCTTGACCCCGCGCGTCAGCCAGTCCTCGTTCTTGAGCACGGCGATCACGATCTCGGAAATGCCGAGCGTGGCGATGGCGAAATAGTCCGAGCGCAGCCCGAGCGCGATCCGCCCGATGACCCAGGCGGCGCCGGCGGCGAACAGCCCGCCCGCGAACCAGGAGAGGATGATCGGCAGGCCGAGGCCGCCCAGATAGCCGGTCTTGGCGGGCTCCACCGCCTCGATGGCATCGACCGCGGGATCGAAGAAGGCGCCCGCGCCGAAGAGACCGGCGAGGATGACGGCGGCCAGCGCTGCCGTGCGGGAGCGGTTGCGGGGCATGTAGCGGGCGAGCGCCAGCGCGAGGCCTGCCGCCGCCATCAGGATGAGGAACGCGATGAACAGGCCCCCGCCGCCCGCCGCCCAGGCCGCCGGCACGGGCGGGCGCGAGACCAGCACGCCCGCAAGCCCGCCGAGCGCCGCAAAGCCCATGATGCCGATATTGAAGAGGCCCGCATAACCCCACTGGATGTTGACCGCGAGCGACATGAGCGCGGAGATGAGGCAGAGATTGAGCACCGCGAGCGCGAGCGGCCAGGACTGCCCGAAGCCGACCGCCGCCAGCGCCGTTCCGACCGCCGCGATGGCCAGGCCGTTCCTCAGCGCCGGCGTCACAGCACCCGCCCCCGGAAGATGCCCGACGGGCGCAGCAGCAGGACGAGCACCAGGATCATGAAGGAGACGGCGAATTTGTAGTCGGTCGAGAGAAGCTGGGCGAGGCCGTCGGGCTGCCAGGGGCCGGGCAGCAGGTAGTGCAGGAACTTCTTCCAGGCGTAGGTGACGGTCACCTCGGAGAAGGCGACGATCACCGCGCCGACGATGGCGCCGACCGGCTGGCCGATGCCGCCCAGTATGGCGGCCGCGAACATGGGCAGCAGAAGCTGGAAATAGGTGAAGGGCTTGAAGCTCTTGTCGAGGCCGTAGAGCGCGCCCGCGATGGCGGCGAGCGCGGCGGCGATGGCCCAGGCGATCAGCACCACGCGCTCCGGGTTGATGCCCGAAAGCAGCGCCAGGTCCTCATTGTCGGAATAGGCGCGCATCGACTTGCCGGTCCGGGTGCGCTGCAGGAACCGGAAGAGCAGGATGACCACCACGACCGCGACGACGACGGTCAGGCACTGCGTCGTCTTGATCGAGAGGCCCTCCGCAAGCCCGGTCGATTGCTTGAACTCGCGCGCTTTCACGATGAAGCGCCCGCCGTCGGAGAATTGCCGGTCGTCGGGGCCTATGACGAAGCGCACCGCCCCGTTCAACACGAACATCACCCCGAGCGAGGCCATGACCATCACGATGGGCGCGCTGCGCCGGCGGCGGTAGAAACGGAACACGAGCCGGTCGGCGGCGAGCGCGGCGGCGATGGCGGCGAGGATGCCGAAGGGGAGTGCGAGGAGGGCCGTCGGCAGCGGCCCGAGGCCGACGCCCCAGGCCTGGAGCTGCCAGGTCGCGAGGATCGCCGCCATGGTCCCGAAGGCCATCAGGTCGCCATGCGCGAGGTTCGCAAAGCGCAATATGCCGAAGACGAGCGTGATGCCGAGCGCGCCGAGCGCAAGCTGCGCGGCATAGGCGAGGCCGGGCACGATGACATAGTTGCCGAGCAGGACCACTGCGTTCAGGAGGTCGGGCGGCATGGCTCAGCCTCCGAGGAACGACCGGCGCACTTCCGGATCGGCGAGGAGCGCGCGGCCGCTGTCGGTGAAACGGTTTTCGCCGGTGACGAGCACATAGCCCCGGTCGGCGACGGCGAGCGCCTGGCGGGCGTTCTGCTCCGCCATCAGGATCGCGATGCCGGCGCTGCGGATTTCCAGCATGCGCTCGAACAGGTCGTCCATCACGATGGGCGAGACGCCGGCCGTCGGTTCGTCCAGCATCAGCAGGGCGGGCCCGGTCATCAGCGCGCGGCCCACGGCGACCTGCTGGCGCTGGCCGCCCGAAAGCTCGCCCGCCGGGCGGTCCCGCTCGTCCCTCAGCGCAGGGAAGAGCTCGAACACCCGCTCCATGGCGCCGGAAATGTCGCCGCGCCGGAGGAAGGCGCCCATCTCCAGGTTCTCGCGCACCGTCATGGTGACGAACACATTGTCCGTCTGCGGCACGAAGGCCATGCCGCGCCCCACCCGGTCCTGCGGCGAGAGGCCGGTGATGTCCTCGCCGCCCAGCCGGACCGCGCCGGAGCGGAGACGCACCATGCCGAGCAGCGCCTTCATGGCCGTGGACTTGCCCGCCCCGTTCGGGCCGACGATCACGGCGATCTCGCCCCGGTCCACGGAAATCGAGCAGCCGTGGATGATGTCGGCCCCGCCATAGCCCCCGGTCATGGCGTCGCCCTCGAGGTAGCTCATGGCCGGTCCGTCGCCGGGCTCCGGCCGAGATAGGCCTCGATCACGGCCTCGTCGGCCATGATCCGGCCGGCGGGGCCTTGGGTCAGCACCGCGCCCTCCACCATCACGATCACCGGGTCGCAGAGCCGGGAGATGAACTCCATGTCGTGCTCGATCATGCAGAAGGTATAGCCGCGCTCGCGGTTGAGCCGCTGAATCGAGTCGCCGATGACGCGCAACAGCGTGCGGTTGACCCCGGCGCCGACCTCGTCCAGCAGCACGATGCGGGCATCGACCATCATCGTGCGGCCGAGCTCCAGCAGCTTCTTCTGGCCGCCCGAGAGGTTGCCTGCGGGCTCGTCGGCGACGCGGCCGAGGCCGAGGAAGTCGATCACATCGTCGGCTTTCTCCCGGTTCGCGCGCTCCTCCTCCCGCACCGTTCCGGGTTGCAGCCAGGCCCCGAGAAGCCTCTCCCCGGTCTGTCCCGCCGGCACGGTCATCAGGTTCTGGCGCACGGTCAGCGTCGGGAACTCATGCGCGATCTGGAAGGTCCGGAGCAGGCCCCGGTGGAACAATTGGTGGGGCTTGAGGCCGGTGACGTCCTCACCGCCGAGAAAGACCTGCCCCGCGTCGGGCGCGAGCACGCCGGCAATCAGGTTGAACAGCGTGGTCTTGCCGGCGCCGTTGGGGCCGATCAGGCCTGTGACCGCGCCCTCGGCGATCTCCAGGCTCGCGCCGTCAACGGCCGTCACGCCGCCGAAGCGCTTGGAGACATCGGCGACGCGGATCATCGCAGCAGCGCCGTCTTGCGGCGCGAGGGCCGGGCGGCGGGCATCGGCGCCGCGCCGCCCACCCCCGGTCAGCGATACCGGACGGTGGTGATCTTGCCGCCGTCGATCGCGATCTCGCGGTAGTTGCCGGCGCTCTCGCCCTGGCCGATCAGTTCGACCGCGGACGCGCCGACATAGTCCACGTCGCCGCCACCGGCGATGATCTCCAGCGCCTTGCCGAGCTCGCCCGGATGGATCTTCTCGCCGGGCGCGTTGGCGACCGCCATCACATGGTCCTTCAGCTTGCCGCTGTCGGCGGAGCCGGCGGCCTGCATGGCCAGCAGGATGAGCGCGGCGGCGTCGTAGGCCTCGCCCGTGAACGGGCCGGCCTTGAAGCCCGCCGCGCCCGCCATGTCGGAGAACGTCGCCGCCCCGGTGCTGTCCGTGCCGGGGACCGTCCCGAAGGAGCCGTTCAGGTCTGCGCCGATGGCCTCGACGAGGCTGTCGCCGATCATGCCGTCGGGCAGCAGGAAGGTCTCGAACGCGCCGGTGTCGAGCGCGCCCTGGATGATGCCCTTGCCACCCTGGTCCAGATAGCCCGCGACCACGAGCACGTCCCCGCCCGCAGCGGCGAGCGCGGCGACTTCGGCCGCATAGTCGCCCTTGCCGTCCTCATGCGCGGCCTCGATGGTCACCGTGCCGCCCATCGCCTTGAAATTGGTGGCGACGCTGTCGGCGAGGCCCTTGCCGTAGTCGTTGTTGGTGTAGGTAATCGCGATGGTCCCGACGCCGCGCTCCTTCAGCACCTCGGAAATCACCTGCCCCTGGCGGGCGTCCGAGGGCGCGGTGCGGAAGAACAGGCCGTTATCCTCCAGCGTGGAGAGCGCCGGCGAGGTGGCGGAGGGCGAGATCATGACGGTGCCGTTCGGCATGGCCACATTCTGCAGCATGGCCGTGGTGACGCCCGAGCAGTCCCCGCCGACGATGGCGTTGACCCGGTCGGCGGTAATCAGCCGCTCCGCCGCCGCAGTCGCGGCCGCGGCATCGGTGCAGGTCGTGTCGCCGCGCACCGGCGTCACCGCCGCGCCGCCGAGCAGGCCCTTGCTGTCATTGACCTCCTTGATCGCGAGTTCCGCGCCGGCCGCGATATCCGGCGCCAGCGATTCGATCGGCCCGGTAAAGCCGACCATCACCCCGATCTTGATTTCAGCGGCCTCCGCGGTCGCCGCCATCGCAAACAGGGCGGAAAGGGCGATGAGGATTCTGCGCATAACGTCCTCCCTTGAAAGAAGCCGGGCGGCGCGAACGGCCCGCCCGAATGCCTGTTTTCAGTCTAGATTATCGGGGTGCGCCCCGCAATTGAGGAGGCGGACTGTACGCATGGTTCGAACCGGGCCTTGATCCGTATCACCGGCGGGCGCTGGCGCGGGCGGCGGCTTGCCGTGCCGGCGGACCGTTCCGTGCGCCCGACGGCCGAGCGGGTCCGCGAGGCGGCGTTCAACCGCCTGCTCCATGCCGGGTTCGACCCGCCGCTCGAAGGCGCGGCCTTCCTCGATGTCTTCGCCGGCACGGGCGCGGTAGGGCTGGAGGCGCTCTCGCGCGGCGCGGCCCGCGCGGGCTTCATCGAACGCGATCCGGCGGCGCTCGCCCTGCTCCGCGGCAATGTCGGCGGGGAGGGGACAATCCATGCCCGCGACGCCGCCGCGCCCGGCCCCGCGCCCGCCGCCTACGACATCGCCTGGCTGGACCCGCCCTGGCGCTCGGGGCTGGCCGCGCCGACGCTCGCCGCGCTGGGGCGCGAGGGCTGGCTCCGGCCCGGCGCGCTGGTCGTCGTCGAGAGCGCACATGACGATGCGCCGGACCTGCCCGGCCTCATCGACCGCCGCCGCTACGGCCGCGCCGCGCTTGCCTTCTTGCGCTTTTCCGCCCTTCCGCCTAACAGGGAGGGGCGAGAGCGAGGGGGTGGGGTTCATGGCGGCGGTGCCTGTGCTGTCCGAGATACCGGGGACGGTGTTCAAGATCGAGGTGGACGTGGGCGATGAGGTTGCCGAGGACGATCCGGTCATCATCCTGGAGTCGATGAAGATGGAGATTCCGGTGGGCGCGCCCTCGGCGGGCCGGGTCGCCGAGATTCTGGTCGAGGAAGGCGAGCCGGTCGAGGAAGGCCAGGAAGTCGCCGTCATCGAGGCCTGAGGCGGAAGCGGCCATGCCCGCCGGGACGCCTCCCTTCGCCAGGATCCTGATCGCCAATCGCGGCGAGATCGCCTGCCGGATCGCGCGGACCGCCCGGCGCCTCGGGATCGGCACGGTAGCCGTCTATTCCGAGGCCGACGCCGGCGCCCTGCATGTGCGCATGGCGGACGAGGCGGTGGCGAT
>JAJEAZ010000648.1 GCA_022824105.1 Alphaproteobacteria bacterium | reverse complement strand
CCGCCGAGCCGCGCATCCGCGCCCGGCCGCGCCGTCCGCGCCGCCGCCGGCGCGATGCGGCGCACCAGCGCCTCTCCCGCGTCGATATCGACGCCGGCCGCCTTGTAGGTCGTCCCGTCCGCGCTCGCCATGTCACCTCGGGGGCGGTATAGTCCCGCGCGACAATATCCATCGGGCGAAGAGGCGCAATGCGAGCGTTGTTCGGGCCGGCGGCGGCGCCGACGCCGCCATCCCTGCGATCCGCCGCGTTGCGCGCGGCAACGGTGCTCCTCGCAACGCTTGCGGTTCTGTTGCCGGGCGGGCCGGCCGCCGCGAAAACCGATCTCTATACGGTGCAGGGCATTTCCGTGGACGAGTCGGCGCCTTCCGCCGCCGAGGCGAAGCAGGCCGCCATGACCGACGCGCTGGCGACCGCCTTCGATGCGCTGCTCCGCCGCCTGACGCTTCGCGAGGACCATGAGCGGCTGCCGGCTCCGGAGCCTGCCGTGCTGGAAGCCTCGATGCGCAGGGTGCAGGTGCTGGAGGAGCGCCAGTCGCCGGTGCGCTATATCGCGCGCGTCTCGGTCGGCTTCCATCCGGAGCCCGTGCGCATGCTGCTGCGGGAAGCCGGCATTCCGTTTTCGGAGGCCGTGAGCGGGCCCGTGGCCGTCTTCCCCGTCTATGACTGGGGCCCGCTGCGCCTCCTGTTCGAGGACGTCAACCCCTGGCGCGCGGCCTGGGCGAAACGGCCGGCGGCGAACGAACCGGTGCCGCTTGTGCTGCCGGCGCCGGGCGACCCCGCCATGCCTGCCGCGGACAGCGCCGCCGACGGCGACCGGGCCCGCCTGTTGCAGGCCGCGGCCCGCATCGGCGCCCGGCGCGCGCTGGTCGCCCATGCCGTTTACCGCCTTGAAGGGCAACGCACCCGCCCGGTGCTGGAGGTCGCGCTCCGGCCCTACGGCGCGGGCGAGGCGGAGGGGGCCGGGATGCTGCGCGTCGAAGGCCGGGCCGGGGAAACGGTCGAGAGCCTTTGCGCGCGCGCCGCAGCCGAGGCGGCGACGCGAATCCAGGAAAGCTGGAAACGGGCCAACCTGGTGGCGGCGGGCGCGCCGGCGGAGCCCTACGAGGCGACGGCGCCGCTGGAGGGGCTGGCCGATCTCATCGCCGTCAAGGGCGCGCTCGGCGCGGCCGGCGGCGTGCAACAGGTCCGGCTGACCGAGCTCGCACGCAGCCGGGCGGTCTTCCGGTTCCGGTTTGCCGGCGGTGCGGAGCGCCTCGCAGGTGTGCTGGAGCGCCAGGGGTTCGCTCTCGAACGGGCCGGCGGCGAGGGCTGGACGCTTCGCCCGCTGGACCGCTGAGGCCGGCGCGCCCGCCCGATGACCCTGCCGAACGCAATCACGCTCGCCCGCCTGCTGGCAGTACCGGCGACCGTCTGGCTGGTGGTGCGGGGCTGGTACGATGCGGCGCTCTGGCTCTTCCTGCTCGCCGGCCTGTCGGATGCCGTTGACGGCTGGCTGGCCCGGCGGCTCGGGCAGGTCTCGCGCCTCGGCAGCCTGTTGGACCCCGTCGCCGACAAGGCCCTCCTGGTCTCCGTCTTCATTTCGCTCGGCGTCCGCGACCTGCTGCCCGCATGGCTGGTGATCCTTGTGGTGTTCCGCGATGCGCTGATCGTTTCGGGCTGGCTGCTCGGCCAGATACTCATGCCGTCCGCCCAGCCGATCCGCCCGCACTGGACCAGCAAGCTGAACACCTGCGTGCAACTCCTGTTTGCGGCGTGCGTTCTCGCGATGCTGGCCTGGCAGTTCCGCGTTCCTGCGCTGGACGACGTTGCCTACGCGATCGTGGCGGCGACGACCGCCGTGTCGGGCGGGGTCTATGTCATTGTCTGGATGCGCAGCATGATGCGGCTGGAACCGGGAGGCGAGGCGCCATGACGCCGGCGAGGCAAACGGGCGTCTGGCTCGTCGTCGCGCTGGCGGCGGTGCTCTTCCTCGCGCTCTTCCAGGACATATTGCTGCCCTTCGTCGCCGGCATCGCCATTGCCTATTTCCTGGACCCGCTGGTGGACCGGCTGGAGCGCCGCGGCGTCGGACGGACGGTCGGGGCGCTGCTCGTGCTCGCTGGATTCGCGGTGGCGAGCTTCGGCCTGCTGCTGTTGCTCGTACCGGTGGTGAACGCCCAGATCGGCGGTCTTGCCGCCGCCCTGCCGGGCTATATCGAGACCCTGGAGCAGGCCGTCTCGCGGGTTTCGGCGCGCTTGCAGTCGGAATTCTCGCCCGAGGACATGGAAGGCATCCGCCGGGCGCTGGCCGGCCATGTCGCGACCGCGGCCGGCTGGGCGGGCGAGATCGCCGGGCGCGTGCTGGGCAGCGGGCTGGCGCTCGTCAACCTGCTCGGCCTTGCGATCGTCACGCCCGTCGTCGCCTTCTACCTGTTGCGCGACTGGGACCGGATCGTCTCCGCCATGGACGGTCTGCTGCCGCGCCGGAGCGCCCCGGTCATCCGCAAGCAGGCGGCGCTGATCGACGCCACGCTCGCCGGCTTCGTGCGCGGCCAGGCCACGGTCTGCATCCTGCTCGGCCTCGGCTACGGCTGCCTGCTGATGCTCGCCGGGCTGGATTTCGGTTTCATCGTCGGCATCTTCTCGGGCCTGGTCTCGTTCATCCCCTATGTCGGCAGCGTGCTGGGCGGGCTGATCTCCATCGGCCTCGCGCTGGACCAGTTCGACTCGCTCTGGCGGGTGGCGCTGGTGGCCGCGATCTTCGTCGCCGGGCAGGCCGTCGAGGGCAACTACCTCACCCCGAAGCTGGTGGGCGACCGGGTCGGCCTGCATCCGGTCTGGGTGATCTTCGCGCTGTTTGCCGGTGGGTCGCTGCTGGGCTTCGTCGGCATGCTGGTCGCCCTGCCGGCCGCGGCCGCGATCGGCGTGCTGGCGCGCTTCGCCATCGAGCAATACCGGGAGAGCCGCCTTTATGGCTCCGACGACGCCTCGTAATCGACAACTCAT
>JAJEAZ010000310.1 GCA_022824105.1 Alphaproteobacteria bacterium | reverse complement strand
CCGGGAGATCAATCTCGGCATGGCGGTGGATGTCGAGGACGGGCTCGTGGTGCCGGTGCTGCGCGATGCCGGCAGGCTCGACCTCGGCGGCATTGCGCATGCCGCCGCCGACCTGACGGCCCGCGCACGGTCCCGCAAGCTTGCGCCGACAGATTTCGAGGGCGCCACCTTCACGGTCACCAACCTCGCCGCGCTCGGCGTGGACTGGTTCACACCCGTGCTGAACCCGCCGCAATGCGCCATCCTCGGCGTCGGCCGGATGCGGCGCACGCCCGCCGTCACCGGCAATGAGGTCGCCATCCGCGACATCGCCACCTTCGTCGTCACCTTCGACCACCGCGCCCTCGACGGCGCCCCGGCCGGGCGCTTCCTCTCGCGGCTCAAACGCCTGCTGGAATCCCCCGACGCGGCGCTGTTCGCAGGCGGATAGGCCGGCCGGGCGCTCGCGCTGAACCATGCGGGCGAAGCACGTCATCCATGTCGTGAGCTGCCATGCCGAGGGTGAGGTGGGGGATGTCATCGTGGGCGGGGTGGCGCCGCCGCCTGGCGCGACGCTCTGGGAGCAGCGGAACTTCATCGAGCGGGACGGATGGCTGCGCGATGTGGTGCTGAACGAGCCGCGCGGCGGCGTCTTCCGCCATGTGAACCTGCTCGTGCCGCCAAAGGATCCCGCGGCGGCGATGGGCTTCATCGTCATGGAGCCGGCCGACACCCCGCCCATGTCCGGCTCGAACGGCATCTGCGTTGCGACGGTGCTGCTGGAGACCGGCATATTGCCGATGGAAGAGCCGGAGACCCGCTTCCTGCTGGAGGCGCCCGGCGGGCCGGTCGAGATCGCCGCCGCCTGCCGCGACGGCAAGGTCGAGACGGTGCGGCTCCGCAATGTCCCCTCCTTCGCCGACCGGCTGGGTGCGCCGCTGGAGGTGGAGGGGCTGGGCACGCTGCGGGTCGATACCGCCTATGGCGGCGACAGCTATGTCATCGCGGACGCACATGCGCTTGGCTTTGCGCTCAGCCCCGACGAGGCGCGCGATCTGGCGCGGACCGGCATGCGAATCGCGCGGGCCGCCAACGAGCAGATCGGCTTCCGGCACCCCGAGCAGCCGGAATGGGCGCATATCTCCTTCTGCCAGTTCGCGGCACCCGTCGAGTACCGGGAGGGCGTCGCGCATGGCCGCAATGCGGTCGCCATACGTCCTGGCAAGATCGACCGCTCGCCCTGCGGCACCGGTTGCTCCGCACGCCTCGCCGTGCTGCACGCGAAGGGGCTTGTCGCCGTCAGCGAACCCTTTGTCGGCGTGTCGCTGATCGACTCGCGTTTCGACTGCCGGATCGAAAGCGAGACGACGGTCGGCGGCCGTCCCGCCATCCTGCCTTCGCTCGCGGGCCGGGCGTGGATTACCGGCACGCACCAGATCGCGGTCGACCCCGACGACCCCTGGCCGCGCGGCTACCGCCTGAGCGATACCTGGCCCGACTATTCCTGAGCGCGGCCCAGAAGCAGGCGCAGGCCGAGGCCGCCGAGGATGAGGGCGGCGGCGCGGTCGATATGCCGCTTCGCCCGCATGTAGCGCCCTGCCACGGCCTCCGTGCTCATGCAGAAGGCGAGCGCGGAATAGAAGGCGATTTCCACCAGCAGGTGGTTGGCGACGATGAGCGCGCTCGCGGCGGCGTCGAGGCCGGCGGGAAACACGGTGACGAGCACCGCCGCCGCGAAGAGCACGGATTTCGGGTTGAGCAGGTTCACCAGGAAGCCCTGCCGGAAGGCGCGCCTCGCCGGCGCGGTCTGCGCGCGGACCGGCGCGGACGCATTCCTCCACATCCTCCATGCGAGCCAGAGGAGATAGGCGGCGCCCGCGATCTTCGCCCCGGTATGGACGGCAGGGAACAGCCGGAAGACGGCGCCGAGGCCGACCAGCGCCATCGCCGTCCAGGCCGCCGCCATGCAGCCGAGGCCGAAGCCCACCGCGATCCCCGCCCTTCTGCCGGCGCTGAGTGAGGTCTGCACCGCCATCAGCAGCGCCGGCCCCGGACTCGCGATCGCGGCCGCCAGCACGAGGTTGAAGGCGAGAACCTGCTCAAGCGTCATGCGTCTTCCTCCCGTCCATCCGGCTGCGCCGCATCCGCCGCGGTCACGGGGTCCCGTCCGTCCAGCGGCTCATGACCGTGCGTTTTTCGACCTCGTATCCGAGCCGTTCGTAGAAGCGGCGCACCGCTTCGTTTTCCTCGCGGATCATCAGCATGACCTTGGGCGCACCGGCCTCCCCCAGCCAGGCTTCGGCATGGCGCATCAACCGTTCGCCCAAACCCTGCGAGCGGTGCTCCGGCGCAACGACGACGTAATAGACCCAGCCCCGATGGCCTTCATATCCGGCCATGACGCTGCCCGTGATCGCGCCGTCCTCGCCGGAGACCGCAACGAAAATGTCGGATGAGGCGTTGGCCCGCGCGCTCGCGATGTCGCGGCGCGGGTCGTTCCAGGGACGCACCAGTCCGCATGTCCGCCAGAGTTCCGCAACACTGTCCTCGTCCCCGTCGCGGATCGGACGGACAGCGAACCCGTCACGCCCTCCTTCTTCACCGCCTCTCATCCCGCCCCTCGCTCGCGCCCCTTCTGCCGCGATATTAGGCGAGATGCCGCCCTCTGGCGCGCGGGCCGGGTTCGCGGCATCATCGCGGCCTTCCCTTTCGCTCTCCGGAGGTCGGTCCCATGGCTCGGCGCGGCATGAGTTTCGGCGTCTTCCTCGCTCCCTTCCACGCGCTCGGCGAGAACCCGACCGTCGCCATGAGCCGCGACATGGAGCTGATCGAGTGGCTCGACCATCTGGGCTATGACGAGGCCTGGATCGGCGAGCACCATTCCGCCGGCTGGGAGATCATCGCAGCACCCGAGATCTTCATCGGCGCGGCGCTGGAGCGCACGAAGCACATCAGGCTCGGCTCCGGCGTCACCTCCCTGCCCTACCACCACCCGATGCTGGTGGCGCAGCGCTTCGTGCAGCTCGACCATATGAGCCGCGGGCGCACCATGCTGGGCTGCGGGCCGGGC
>JAJEAZ010000423.1 GCA_022824105.1 Alphaproteobacteria bacterium | reverse complement strand
CGCCGAGCGGATACGGCAAGCTGCACCAAGCGTGCGCCTCGCCGTCACTACCCGAGGTAGGAGCCGGATGCGTTAGCGCGCACGTCCGGATCTGTGCGGGGGGCGCCGGGAAACCGGCGTCCCTACCGCGACCGCAGGGGTCTCCGCCGCCGTCCCGGCCCTCCTCTCGTCATGCCCCGACTTGTTGCCGGGCATGACAGGAAGAAGACATGAGGCCCAAATCGAGGCCGTTGGCGTCAGATGCCCCGCATCCTGTCGTTCTTCGGGTCGTATAGCGGCCGGAGCGAGGCTTCAGCCGGGACCGTGGCGCCGGCGACATTTATGGCGAAGGAGCCGGCATCGAGCGCCTCGGCCGGCACATAGCCGAGCCCGACCGCGCCGCCCAGCGCATGGCCGTAATTTGCGGAGGTCAATGTCTCCACCGTTCTGCCGTCGGCGAGAATTGGCTCATGGCCGTAAAGCAGCGGTTCGGGGTCCAGCAGGCGGAACTGCATCAGCCGTCGCGACGGGCCGGCCTCGCGCGCCCGGAGGAACGCGTCGCGCCCGACGAAGTCCTTGGCGTCGGGCTTCACGGCGAAGGCGAGCCCGGCTTCGACGGGATTGTCCGAAGGCGCGATATCGTGGCCCCAATGGCGGTACGCCTTCTCGATGCGCAGGCTGTCGAGCGCGTGCATCCCGGCGGGCGGGACGCCGGCTTCCCGCAGCGTCGCGAAGACCCGTTCCGCCTCGGCCCAGGGTACATAAAGCTCCCAGCCCAGTTCGCCGACATAGCTGATGCGCGAGGCCCGGACAGGCGCGCCCGCCAGTTCGATCTCCCGCGAGGTTCCGAACGGGAAGGCATTGTCCGAAAGGTCGGCCGATGTCAGCGGCGCGAGCAGGGCGCGCGACTTGGGGCCCATGACGGCGAAGACGCCCAGGTCATCGGTGATGTCAGCTACTTCCACGCGCCGGTCGCGCGCCTCCGAGCGAAGCCGGGCAAGGTCGCGCGCGGCTGCGGCTGCGGCCGTCACCACCATGTAGCGCGTCTCGTCGAGGCGGGTGACCGTCAGGTCCGCCTCGATGCCGGCCGCCGCATTCAGCCATTGCGTGTAGATCACGCTTCCGGGCGGGCGGCTCATGTCGTTGGCCGAGACCCATTGCAGCAACGCCTCGGCGTCCGGCCCCTCCACCAGGATCTTGCCGAAGGAGGTGAGGTCGAACATGCCGACAGCCTCGCGCACGCTCATATGTTCTGCGGCGCTCGCCCCGAACCAGTTCTGCCGTCCGTAGCTGTATTCATAGGCGGGTTCTTCGCCCGGCCGCGCGAACCAGTTGGCGCGCTCCCAGCCGGCTACCTCGCCGAAACAGGCCCCCGCTTCCGCCAGCGCGTCATGCGCCGGGGACCGCCGCTCGCCGCGCGCCGTCTCGAATTGCCGGTAGGGCCAGTGCATGGCGTAGAGCAGGCCCAGCGCCTCGCTCACGCGCGCCTTGAGGTAGGTCTTGCCGTTCTGGAAGGGTTGCATCCGGCGCGGGTCGAAGGCCGAGAGGTCGCAGGGCGGCACGCCCTCCTCGATCCAGGCCGCCAGCCGCTGGCCGATGCCGCCCGCCGCCTGGATGCCGATGGAGTTGAAGCCCGCCGCGATCCAGAAGCCCTCGACATTGCCGGCCGGGCCGAGATGGAACGCCTGGTCCGGGGTGAAGCTCTCCGGCCCGTTGAAAAAGAGGCGGATGCCCGTCTCCCGGAGCGCCGGCACGCGGTGCAGCGCGCCTTCCAGGATCGGCTCGAAATGGTCCCAGTCGTCGGGGAGCTGGTCGAAGCAGAAATCCTCCGGGATGCCGTCCATGCCCCAGGGCTTCGCCACCGGCTCGAAGGCGCCGACCAGCAGCTTGCCGGCGTCCTCCTTGTAGTAGGCGGAACTGTCCTGGTCGCGCATGACCGGGAGGCCGGCCTCGACGCCCTCCATCGGCTCGGTGACGACATAGAAGTGCTCCGCAGCATGGAGCGGCACCGCGGTGTCCGCCATGAGGCCGACTTCGCGCGCCCACATGCCGGCGCAGTTGGCGACGCAATCCGTCGCGACGGTCCCGGCCTCGGTCTCGACGCCCGCGACGCGCCCGCCGGCCGTCAGGATGCCGGTCACCTTCACATTCTCCAGCAGGACGGCGCCGGCCTGCCGCGCTCCCCTGGCGAGAGCGGCGGCGGTGTCCGCCGGGTTGGTCTGGCCGTCACCGGCGTAGAAGCTGCCGCCGATCAGGTCATCGACATGCAGCAGCGGCCAGAGGCGCTTCAGGTCCGCCGGCGTGCAGAACTCGATCTCGGCGCCATAGGCGCGGGCGCTCGCGGCCGCACGCTTCAGCTCCTCCCAGCGCTCGGCATTGCCGGCGGTGTAGATCGAGCCCGTTCGCCGGTAGCCGGTGGGCTGGCCGGTCTCGGCCTCCAGTTCGGCATAGAGCCGCGACGAATCGGCGAGGATGGCGGCGAGCGTTGGGTGCGGGGCGGCGGAGCGCACGAGGCCCGCCGCATGCCAGGTGGTGCCGCAGGTGAACTGCTTGCGTTCGAGCAGCAGCACGCCGTCGCGCCCGGCCTTCGCCAGATGATAGGCGAGGCTGAGGCCGATAATGCCGCCGCCGACGATGACGATGGAGGCGTGGGAGGGGACGGTAGCCATGACGGACGGAGTCTAGGCGCGAACGCTTCCCGCCGGAAGCGGAACCGTGCCACTCTGGCGCCTTTCGCAATGGAAGGGTCCCGCCCCATGGACTTGCCTGCCCTCAGCCTCACCGCCGTCCCCGGCCGCCGCCTCGCAACGCTGGAACTCGCCCGCGAGATCGAGCGGCGGGGCTTTGCCGGCATGTGGGCGCCGAGCCCGTTCAGCGGCCTCGGGCTCTGCCATGCGCTCGCCCATGTGACGGAGCGCGCGGTCTTCGCCACCTCGATCGCGCCGATCTATTTCCAGCAGGCGGAGGAATTCGCCCAGGCGGCGGCCTTCATCCACGAGGTCTCGGGCGGGCGGTTTCGCTTCGGCATCGGCGTGTCGCATCAGCCGACCCATGAGCGCATGGGGATCAGGCCCGGCAAACCGCTCGGCGATATCCGCGCTTTCGTTGAGGAAATCCACAACGTGCCGCGCACCGGCGGGCTGCCGCCGGTGGTGCTGGCAGCGATGCGGCCCCGGATGATCGCGCTTGCCGGCGAGATCGCCGACGGCATCGTGTTCGCGAATGCCGCGCGCAGCCACATCCCGGCCTCGCTGGAGGCGTTGCCGGCGGATAAGCGCGAGGACGCCGGGTTCGAGGTCGCCTGCATGACGCCCACCTGCGTCTCCGGCGACCTGGAGGCGGCGAAGGCTGTCAATCGCAAGACGCTCACGCGCTACGCCCAGCTTCCCTACTACCGGAACTACTGGAAGGACGCGGGCTACCGGGAGGAGATGGACGCGGTGGAGCGCGCCATGCCCGAGGGCGACGCGGCCGTCGCCGCCTGCCTTTCGGACCGTTGGCTCGCGGATGTGACGCTGTTCGGCCCGCCGGCCAGGATTCGCGAGGGCGTGGAGGAGCTGCGCGCCGCCGGCGTCCGCACGCCGATCCTGGTCCCGTCGTCGGCCGCCGGCGGCCAGATGAAGGCCTTCGAGGAGGTGATGGCGGTGTTCGGCTGACGGCGGACCCGCTCAAAGCGCGTCGTAGTCGAACACCAAGTCGGGGATGAGGGGCGGGACCGGCAGGTTATTCGGTTGGTGCGGCCGGCACGGCAATGTCCGCATTCCGGCCAAGATGGAGATGCAACATTCCTTCGATCCGCGCGATACGTTCACCCTGTTCCTTCATCACGCCTTCGATCCGGTCCATTCGACCGCCTTGCTCCTTCATCACGCCTTCCATCCGGTCCATCCGACCGCCCAGATCGGCGCGCAGGGCGCGGTGGCTCTGCCAGACCAATCCGCCCAGGGCGACGCCGACGCCGACCAAACTGGCCCCAACGGCCAGTATCGCAATCATCTCCGGCGTCATCATTCCGCCTGTCTATCAACGAACGCGATCCCGACCGTATATCCTCGCCGGCCGGGCAACAAGCCAGGTCTTCCTCAAAGCGCGTCGTAGTCGAGCACCACTTTGCGGGTCAGCGGGCGGGACTGGCAGGTGAGCACGAAGCCGGCTTCGAGTTCCCAGGATTCCAGCGAGTAGTTCTGCAGCATATCGACCCGGCCGGAGACGAGGCGCGCCCGGCAGGTGCAGCACATGCCGCCCTTGCAGGAGAAGGGCAGGTCGAGGCCGTGACGGCGGCCGGCGTCGATGATGCGCTCGCCGTCGAAAGCCATGTCGAAACGCCGCCGGGCGCCGTCCAGAACCACTGTGACTTCCGCCGCGCCCGCGGCCCGTTCTTCGGCGGCGACCGTCTGCGGAGCGATAATCTGCCCGGGATTGCCGGTGAAGCGCTCGGTGCGGATACGCGACGCGGCCATGCCTGCCGCGACGAGCGCGCCGGTCACGGCCTCGGCCATGTCGCCCGGTCCGCAGACCAGCGCCTCGTCGAATGTTTCCGCCGGGCCGAACGCCTCCATCAGCGCCTGCGTTCTCGCGGCGTCGATGCGGCCGTGGCAGAGCGGCACCTCCTGGTCCTCGCCGGAGAGGATATGCAGCACGGAGAAGCGGCCGAGATGCCGGCTCTTCAGACCGTCCAGCTCGTCCCGGAAGATCACATCCCCGGCGTTCCGGTTGCCGTAGAACAGAAGCACCTCGCTCTCCGGCTCCGAGGCGAGCAGGGTGCGCGCGACGGAGATGACCGGCGTGATGCCGCTGCCGGCCGCGAACAGCGCATAGCGGCCCCTTCCGCCCGGCTCGAGCGGGCGGTGGAAGCGGCCGTCGGGCGTCATCACGGAGAGCGTGTCCCCGGCCTTGAGCCGGTTGTTGATCCAGCCGGAGAAGCGCCCGTCCGGCACCTCTTTCACGGCGATGCGCAGCTCGTCCTCGTCCAGGCCGGAGCAGATGGAATAGGACCGCCGGACCTCTTCCCCGTCGAAGTCGCGGCGCAGCGTCAGGAACTGGCCCTGCACGAAGCGGTAGGCCCCGGCCAGCGCCTCCGGCACCTCGAAGGCGACCGACACGCAGCCCGGTGTCTCCCGGCGGACCTGCACGACGACCAGATCGTGGAAACGCGGCCTTACAGGCACTTGAAGCGCTCGAACGGCTCGCGGCAGCCGAGGCAGCGCCAGAGCGCCTTGCAGGGCGTGGAGCCGAACCGGCTGAGCTCCTCGACCGCCGCACCGCCGCAATGCGGGCAGGCGACCGGACCCCGCGTCGGCGGCGCGATGCCGTAGGCGGCGAGCTTGGCCTTGCCTTCCTCCGACATCCAGTCCGTGGTCCAGGCGGGCGCAAGGCAGGTCTCGACAACGGCGTCCGTGAACCCGCCCGAGGCAAGCGCCGTCTCGACATCGCGGCGGATCGTATCGCTTGCCGGGCAGCCGCTATAGGTTGGCGTCAGCCGCACGACCATCCTGCCGCCGTCCTCCTCCACCGCGCGCACGATGCCGAGGTCGCCGGCCGTCAGCACCGGGATTTCGGGGTCCGGCACGGCCTCCGCCAGCCGGCGCGCTTCTGCCGCGCGGCTCACCACCGGGCTCCCGGATAGGCGCGCTGCATGAACTGGAACTCGGCCAGCAGATGCCCCAGATGCTCGCTGTGCCGGCCCTGCCGCCCGCCTGTGCGCACCCCGGCGCCTTCCGGCGGCGCGAGCCCGGCTTCCTCCAGCACCGGCCCGACCCGCGCCCGCCAGTGTTCGCGCAGCGCAGACGGCGCCACCGCGATGCCCGTCTCCGCGAGGGCCGCCTCCACCTCGTCGGCCTCGAAGATCTCGCCGGCATAGGGCCAGAGCAGGTCGAGCCCGGCCTGGGCGCGGGCATGGCTTTCCTCCGTGCCGTCGCCCATGCGGACGACCCAGGCGGCGCTCTGCTCGACATGGTAAGCAGCTTCCTTGGCGGCCTTGCCGGCAATGCCCGCCAGCACTTCGTCGCGGGAGGCCGAAAGCCGGGGCCAGAGCGCGACCGCATAGGCGTCGAACAGGAACTGGCGCACCATGGTCTGCGCGAAATCGCCGTTCGGCTGCTCGACCAGCAGCAGGTTGGAGAAATCCAGCACGTCGCGCCCGTAGGCGAGCGCGTCCTCGTCCCGGCCCTTGCCTTCCCGTTCGCCGGCATGAGAGAGCAGCAGCCGCGCCTGCCCGAGCAGGTCGAGGGCGGTGTTGGCGAGCGCGATATCCTCTTCCAGCTCCGGCCCGTGTCCGACCCATTCCGAGAGGCGGTGGCTCAGTATGAGCGCGTCGTCGCCGAGGCGCAGCGCATAGGCGGCGGTCAGCGCGTCCGCCATCTACATGTTCTCGACGTCGTCGGGGAGGTCGTAGAAGCTCGGATGGCGGTAGATCTTCGACATCGCCGGCTCGAACAGCATGTCCTTGTCGGCGGGGTCGGAGGCGTGGATGCGGTCCGAGGCGACGACCCAGATGCTCGTGCCCTCGCCGCGCCTGGTGTAGACGTCGCGGGCGCGGGCCAGCGCCATTTCCGGGTCGGCGGCGTGCAGCGAGCCGCAATGGCGGTGGTGCAGCCCGGTGCGGGCGCGGATGAACACCTCGAACAGCGGCCAGTCCCGCTCGTTCCCGCCGCTTCTGTCGCTGTCGGACATGCGCTTCGCCCGCCGGGGCTATTCCGCGGCTGCCGCCATGGCCATGCGCGACCGCTTCTTGCGCGCGTGGGCGCTTGCGGCCTCCCGCACCCAGGCGCCGTCGGCATGGGCCTTGCGGCGCGCGGCCATGCGCTCGCGGTTGCACGGCCCGTTGCCGGCGAGCACCTCGTTGAACTCGGTCCAGTCGATCTCGCCGAAGCGCCAGTGGCCGCTCTCCTCGTCGTAGCGAAGCTCCGGATCGGGCGGCTCCAGGCCGATCAGGCGCGCCTGCGGCACGGCCGCGTCCACGAATTTCTGCCTGAGCTCGTCATTGGTGAAGCGCTTGATCTTCCAGCGCATGGAGCGCGCGGTGTGCGGCGAATCGGCGTCCGAGGGGCCGAACATCATCAGCGACGGCCACCACCAGCGGTCGAGCGCATCCTGCGCCATGCGCTTCTGCGCCGCCGTTCCCTCAGCGAGGCGGGAAATGGCCTCGTAGCCCTGGCGCTGGTGGAAGCTCTCCTCCTTGCAGATGCGGATCATGGCGCGCGCATAGGGGCCGTAGGAGCAGCGGCAGAGCGGGATCTGGTTCATGATCGCCGCCCCGTCCACCAGCCAGCCGACCGCGCCGATATCCGCCCAGGTGATCGTCGGATAGTTGAAG
>JAJEAZ010000697.1 GCA_022824105.1 Alphaproteobacteria bacterium | reverse complement strand
AGCCAGATCTCCGGCGTCGTGCCGAAATACCGCGCCAGGCGGAGCGCCGTGTCCGCGGTCACTCCCCGCTGGCCGTTCAGGATCGTCGTAACCCGGTTTACCGGCACGCCCAGCGCCTTCGCGAGCCCATTGGCCGACAGTTCGAGTTCGTCGAGTTCATCGCGAAGTATTTCTCCCGGATGCACCGGCCTCATACCGTTCTGCACGCTCATCCCGCCCCCCGCCTCCTGAACCGCACCATGAGCCCCGCCGGCAGCATGGTGAAGGCGAGGTGCTCCTCGATCTCCCCGGCCGGGCCCGCCGGCTCCAGGTCGAAATTGCGGAGCAGCATGGCGAGGACGGTGCGGATTTCCAGCAGCGCCAGCGCGCGGCCGGGGCAGAGGCGGGGGCCGCCGCCGAAGGGGAGGAAGGTGCGCCGGTCGTGCGGGGACGGGCGCGATTCGGGCGGGGCCAGCCAGCGCTCGGGATCGAAGCGGTCGCCGCCGGCGAAATGCTCCTCGCGCGTCGCCGCATGGCGAAGCAGCATGATGATCGGCGTTCCTCGCGGCACCCGGCAGTCCAGGATTTCGGTGTCCGCCACCGGCTCCACGACATGGATCGGCGCCACCGGCTTGAGGCGCATCGACTCGTTGCAGAAGGCGTCGAGGAAGGGGAGCGCGTTCGCCTGCTCCGGGTCCTCGATGGCCGCCGCCGGCGCCAGCAGCGCATCGGCCTCGGCGCGCGCGCGCTCGAACAGGGCGGGATATTGCGTGAAATAGTGCATGGTCCAGGCGATGCTGTTCGCGGTCGTGTCCTCGCCGGCCAGCAGCAGGGTGCCGGCATTGGCGAAGATCTCCGCGTCCGAGAAGCCCGACTCCTCGTCCGCCACCGCCGCCAGTATCGCCTCCAGGAAGTCGGCCGGCTCGCGCTCCGGGTCCGCCGCCATGCGCTCCCTCGCCGCGCGCACCATCCCGCCCACCTCGCGCTCGATGGCCTCCAGCGCCCGGTCGAGCGCCCGGTCCGACGGCAGGCGGAACCAGCGCCAGTAGGTGAAGGGCGCATTGGTGCGCCGGTGCAGCACGGGGAACACCTTGTCGAGATGGCGCTGGATCACGGGGCCCGGCGTCTCCAGCGTGTTGGCGTCGACGCCGAAGGCGAGCTGCATGGTGACATCGACGGTGAAGCGCATGAGGTCGCGGCAGAGGTCCACCGGCTCGTCGCGGTCCGCCGCCCCCTCCCAGCGCCGCTGCAGGCGCCCGGTTATGAGCGCAAGCTTCGGGAAGAAGTCCGCGAGCTTCTGGCGGTTGAGCGCCGCGACCACGATCCGGCGCTGCCGGCGCCAGTCGTCTCCCTCCGCGGCGAACACGCCCCGCAGCTTCATCTCGTCAGCCACCGACTCGAGCCGGCGGGTGCGCCGGAAGCCCTGCGGGCGCTGCACCAGGATGCGCTGGATGGATGCGCTGTCCGAGACCACGGCAATCCGGTGCGGCCCCATGCGGATCTGGAAGAGCGGGCCGTAATGCGCCGCCCATTCCTCCAGCCTGAGATGCAGCCGGTCGAAACGCACCCGGTGCAGCACGCCGATCAGCGGCAGGCCTCTCGGGCCGGGAAGGTCGCGAAGCTGCATGGAAGCCGTTTCCGCTTGCGTCATGGCGCCATTCTACACCGCCCGGCCCGGCCGGGCAGCGCCGTCCCGACGATTCGCAAGCGGCAATAATCTATCCGAAAAAATTATGAAACGAAAAAGAAAACAGTATTGGTTCTTATCCAAACCCGCTGCCAGAGTGCGGCCGTCCGGTTCGGAAAGGCGCCGCGCCGGGCAGACGGCAAGAGGCGGAAGATGGCAATGCGGAACGCAAATGGAATGTCGAAGACGGGCGGAGACGCCGCGGGAGCCGGCCGCGCCGAGACTCGCGTTGACGGTCCCGTCCGCGGCGAACCGGCGCTGACTGCGGATTCGAAGCCGGCGCAGGCTTGCTTGCTCGACATTCCCTGCCGGTAACGGTTTCCTCCACCGCGACCGGCAGTGCAGCCGGCGGGTCCCCCACCCGCCGGCTGCTTGCTTTTGCGGCCGGCTATTCCGCCGCGCGGCTGTCGGCCCGGGCGGTGCGCATCGAGGCCCGCAGGCGCGCCGTTGCGGCCTCGTCGGCCGTGCGCCCGTCGGAGGCGAGCACCACGCCATAGTCGCGTTCCGCGCCCTCGGGCGAGAGGAGCTCGTTCAGCACGTCCACCGCCACCGCCGACGGTTCGCGGTCCAGAGGGTCGCCCCAGCCGCCGCCGCCCGCCAGCTCGTGCAGGAACACGTCGCCCTCATGGATGTTGCGGGTGATCTTGGAAGGGACGGGCTCGCCGTTCAGATAGTTCGCCGCCGGCTCGCCCGGCTTGCCGCCGGAAAGGCCGTAGGGGCGGAAGGCCATCCGGTCGGCGCGCACCTGCAGCACCGCCTCATGCTCTAGGAAGCGGTATTCCCGCCGGTAGGGCGCGCCGCCGCGATAGGCGCCCGGCCCCATCCGGTCGGCCACCAGGTCGTAGCGCAGCACCTGGACCGGCTGTTCGGCCTCCGTCACCTCGACGGAGTGCGAGGCCATGTTCGCGAACATGTTGGCATTGCCCTCAAGCCCGTCCGCATAGGGCCGCCCGCCCCAGGTGCCGCAGGCGAAATCGACATAGATGAAGGGCCGGCGCTCCTTGTCGTAGCCGCCGATGGACACGCCCGTATTGCCGCCGTCGGAGCAGGCGAACACCTTGTCCGGCGCGCACCCGGCCAGCGCTCCGAAGGCGCAGTCCACCATGCGGAAGCCCGTCAGCCCGCGCGCCGCGCAGGCGGCCGGCAGCACCGAGTTGGCGATAGTGCCCGGCGGGGCCGTCACCTCGATGGCCCGGAACACGCCCTCATTGTTGGGGATGCCCGGCGGCAGGATCGAGCGCACCGCGCAATAGGTCGCCGCCTTGGTGAAGGACAGCGTGTTGTTGATCGCGCCCTTCACCTGCTCCGCCGAGCCGGTCCAGTCGGCGTGCATCGAGTCGCCCTTCTTGGTGAAGGTGACGAACAGGCGGATCGGCTTGCCGATATCGATGCCGTCATCGTCGATCCAGTCCTCGAAGGACCAGGTCCCGTCCGGCAGTTCGGAGAGCGCCGCTCGGGTCAGCCGCTCGGCATAGTCGATCACGGCTTCCATATAGACGCCGACGCGCGCCTCGCCGTATTTCTCCACGAGGTCCAGGAAGGCCGCCTCCGCGATATGGCAGGCGGCGAGCTGGGCGCGCAGGTCGCCGGCGAGCCGCACCGGCACGCGGACATTGCTCTCGATCAGGGTCCAGAGCGTCTCGTTGCGCTTGCCGCGCTCGAACATCTTGAGCGGCGGGATGCGCAGCCCCTCCTGGTAGATTTCCGTCGAGTCGGAGGCGTTGGAGCCGGCCACGCGCCCGCCGACATCGGTGTGGTGGCAGATGGTGCAGGCGAAGGCGAGCCGGCGCCCCTCATGGAAGATCGGCTGGAAGACGAAGATGTCCGGCAGGTGCATGCCGCCGTCGAACGGGTCGTTCAGGCAGAACACGTCGCCCGGATGGATGTCGTCGCGGAAGCGCTCGACCACCGTGGCGAGCGCGGTCGGGATCGAGCCCAGATGGCCCGGCAGGGTCAGCCCCTGGGCCACCAGCCGCCCGTCGGCATCCGCAAAGGCGGTGGAGAAGTCCATATTGTCGCGCAGCACGCCGGAATAGGTGGTCCGGCAGATGGTGAGCGCCATCTCGTCGGCGATCGAGAAGATGGCGTTCTTGAACAGCTCGAAGGCGATCGGATCGTCGATGTCGGTCATGGCCCGGGAGCAAACCACAGCTTGGCCCTCGGGAACAGCCGCAAATCGCCGCCTCATACCAGCAGCCTCGACTTCAGCCTCATGTGAAGATCACGGCCCATATCGTCACCCCGGCCCCCGCCTGTCCCCGCCTCCGAGCGGGGAAGCCGGGGCCCACCCATGGCTCCCGACGCCGCCGCGCAAGCCGGGCGCGCCGACCCGACGAACTGACGACGACATATGACCGGCTCAGGAGTGCGGGCGGGAGCTTTCCGTGATCGGACCCCGGACCGCGACCGAATGGAGATGCCGTTGCAGCGGCTCTTGAGACGACGGGGTGCGGCCTCGTTCGCTCGCACAGTGCTCCGGCTAGAGAAAAACCGTGCCGCCGTCGACCATCAGCGTCTGGCCGGTGACGAGGCCGCTCGCGTCGGAGGCGAGGTAGAGCACAGTGCCCACCAAATCGTCGGTGGTGAGGTTCCTCTGCAGGCTCTGGCTAGCGGCGACCGCCTCCAGCAGCTTGTCCTTCTTGGCCCCGAAAAAGTCGTCGGTGCCCTCGGTCAGCACCGCGCTGGGCGCCACGGCGTTGACCCTGATCCAGTCGCGTCCGAGTTCGCGCGCGAGCGCGCGGGTCATGCCGATCACCGCAGCTTTGGATGTCGCGTAGTGGAGGCCGAAAGGCATGCCATAGACCGCGGCAAGGGAGGCGATGTTGATGATCGAGCCGCCGCCGGCCTCGCGCATCGCCGGCACGCACGCCTTGGTGCATTGCCAGACGCCGCGCACGTTGACGGCCATGGTGCGGTCCCATTCTTCCTGGTCGATCCTGTCGAAACGCCCACCCTGGGTGTCGCCGTAGAGCGCGGCGTTGTTGACGAGCACGTCGATACGGCCGAACTCGGCGACCGCGTGCCTCGCCATCGTCTCGCAGCTCGCCATGTCTGCGGCGTCCAGCGCAATGCCGGTGATGCGCCCCTGGGCGGCGGCGATGGAGTCCACCGTCTCGGCCGTGTCGCGGATATCGGCGGCGACCACGGCAGCGCCTTCGCGCGCCAGCGCCTCGCAATAGGCGCGGCCCAAGCCCCGCCCGCCGCCGGTCACGACGGCGACTTTTCCTTCAAGCTGCGACATCGGCTTTCCCCCTTCTCTCGCATGGTCGTGCCGGCCGGGCCCCCGCGCCGGAGGGGCCCCGAATAGGCCACAAGCGGCGCCGCTACAAGCCGGCCGGCCTCAGTCGCGTCGCCTGGTCGCCGGAGGCCCGAGGCCGGCAGTACCTGGAGCGACGGTGCTGCGCTGTCCGAGCTTCGCGAGGCGCCGCGTCAATTCCCGTTCAAGCCGGCTTCGGCGGAACGGCGTGAGCTTCGGCCATTCCCCGATTTCAGCGTCGGTCCTGCCACAGCCCAGGCACCAGCCCGTCTTCGGGTCGGGACGGCAGACGTCGATGCATGGGGACTGCGCGCGTCTTGCCGCCCGTTTCATGGCAGAACCTCGATCGGACGTCCCGCGTTCGCGCTCATGATGGAGCCCGCCAGTCGGAAAGGCTGATTCGACCGACAAAGCCGCGCTCGGTACCGAGTGCGAGATGCTCTCCATCCGCCGACCAGGCGAGCGCGGTCACAGCGCCTTTGCCGGGTCGCTTGACCGGAACCATATGAGCGCTGTCGATCTGCACGAGGATGGCGGTGCCGTCCTTGTATCCGGCGGCGACCACGCCATGCCGGGGGTGGGCAGCCACCACCGTCACCACACTATCGGAGCCCCGCTCGAGGTCGAGCGGGGCCTTGCCCATGGGGCCGCCCTTGCCGTGGAAGGGCCAACAGATGACGGAGTCCGCGCCACCGGTCGCCAGATACCTTCCCTTCGGCAGCCAGCTCATCGACTTGACCTTCGTCGGGTAGCCGGCCATCTGCATATCGACGCTGTCGGAGATGCGCCAACCGTGCAGCTCATTCTCCTGCATGGCGGTGATGATATATTTCCCGTCCGGGCTCCAGGTCAGACCGAGGTGCGAGCCCGACCAGCTGAGTCGTTTCGGTTCCTGTATGCCGGCCTTCACCCACCAGAGGCTGACTCCGCCATAGTGCGCAGCGGCGATCCGTCGTCCTTTCGGGTCGAATGCCAGACCGCCGACCGTGTTTGCATGATCGAACCGTCCAACCGCGCTTCCATCCCGGGCGAAAAGGGAAACGGTCTTGCCGAAAGCCGCAGCGCATAAGCCTGATGCCCTGCTGAAGACAATCGGCTCGACCCATCGGCCCGCAATGCTTGCAATTTCGGTGGTGTCGCCGCCGGTACCGGTGCTCACCAGCCGTCCGTCGTCCCCGCCTGTCAGAACGCGCTGCTCCTCCAGGTCGACGGCCAGCGAAAGACAAGCCCCGTCATGCACGGAAACGAAGGACGGAGGATTCGTGCTCTCGCGTTCGATGAACGCCACCCGGCCGTCCCCGAGCGCAGCCGCGAGCAGTCCCTCCTCAAGGAACGCAACGCCCACCACATAAGCCTCGAGCGTCCGACCGGTGCCGATGCGGTCGAGCAGCGTCGTCTTGCCAGCGCCCGGATGGCCGGTCACAGCGCTGGCGGGGATCTGATTCACGGGTTCCTTGTCCTTCATTTTCTGAAGCCGTTCGGTAGCACCTAGCAGCCTCTACCCGGTTCGTGGATGCTAGCGAAAAGCGCGGCTCCGGACACGACCCGATGCGCGGTGCGCCGAACGGCGACATGCCCTCCGCCGATGCGCTTCACCATGTCGCCGAGGATGGAGACGGTGGCAACCGCCGGGAGCGGTTTGCCGGACTGTGCGGAGGCGGGAGCGGCCAGCGACAGGGCGGCGACAGCAGCGGCGGATGTCAGGAGCCCCTGCGTGCGAGCATTGAAATTCCTTCCAGGTTTCGAGATAGCGGCACCGGAGGCCGACTCGGTGGGATCACCCGCCGGACCGAAAGTCAGCGATGGCATGTATGTTATGATATAACATTACTGACTATTGATTGCAAGAGCCAAGCGCCCTTTGGAAGCCGGGTGTGGCGGCAGGAGAAGGGTTGACATGCACACAGTTCGCGACGGCCGAACCGACCTGTTTCCGTCTCTTGGGCAGGCGGACACGGTGGACGACGATGGACTGATACTTTCGATTTGCCTGCGCTGCCGCGACGGACGCGAGGACAGCAGCACCGACCTCGGCCAGCGGGGCGGTCGGCGTCTGGCGCAGCTAGTGGCGGACGCCTTTCCCGACAGCAGGGCCGCGCGCCGGGGCATCCGCCTGCGCGGCGTGAATTGCATGAGCAATTGCAAGCGGCCTTGCACCATCGCGCTCTCGGGTCCCGGCCGTTTCACCTATCTCTTCGGCGATCTCGACCCGACGCTTCATACCGGCGATGTCCTGTCCGTTGCCGCCGCCTATGCCGAAGCTGAGGCCGGCTATCTGCCCAGACCCGTACGGCCGGAGGTTCTGCGCGCGGGTATCCTCGGCCGCATCCCGCCGCTCGGCTTCGCCGGCAACATGGTCGAACCGCTTTCCCTGACACCCCGACACTCAACCCACGGGAGCGACAATCTGTGACCCATTCCCATTTGTCCCGAAAGCTCGCCGCGGCTGCTATTGCAGGCGCGGTCATTGCCTCCGCCCCTTCCCACGCAGGGGAGGTGACGATCGGTCAGACGTTCCTCGCCTCCGGCCTCGATGCCGCCGAAGGGTCGAACGGCTGGGCGCTCGTGAGCCACGGCATCGGCGAGCAACTGTTCCGCGTGTCCCGCGAGGGCGAAGTGGTGCCGAACCTCGCGGCCTCGGCCACGCCGAACGACGACGGCACCTGGACCGTGGAGCTTGCGCCCGCTCGATTTTTCTCGGACGGCACGCCGGTGACTGCCGAGGCCGTGGCAGTCGCCTTGAACCGCACCGGCGAGGCGAACCCCTCTGCACGGGCGACCGCCGGGCGCCTGAGTTTCACCGCCGTCGATGACGACACCCTGACCGTCAGGACCGAGCATTCCACCACGATTCTGCCTTCAATTCTGGCCGAATGGGCCTTCCCCGTCTACCGGATGGAGGGCGATGCGCCGATCTACACCGGACCCTTCGCGGTGAAGAGCTTCCAGCCCGGCGCGCTGATCGAGATGACACCCAACGCCCACTACGCCGGCGCCGAGGCCCGGCCCGATATAACGCTGCGCCGGATCGCGGACGGCCAGTCGCTGGCGCTCGCTTTCGCTTCGGGCGAAGTCGACATGGCGTTCAACCTGCCTGTCGAGACGCTTTCGATGCTGGAGACGACGGACGGGAGGATCGTCTCCTTCCCCGTGGCCTACCAATACATGATGTGGATGAACACGCGAACGCCCGCCCTGTCGGACCCGCGGGTGCGTCGCGCCATCGATCTGGCCGTCAGCCGCGAAGACCTGGTGACAGCGGCGCAGGCGGGCGTGCCGGCGACGGGCGCTTTTGCGAACAGCTACCCCTTCGCGGCCGAAGGCTCGCTGCTCCATGACCTCGACGCGGCCGCCGCACTTCTGGATGAAGCCGGATGGGCTCTTGGCGAGGACGGCGTGCGCACGCGCAACGGCGAGCAACTGGAACTGGTGCTCTACGCCTATCCCCAGCGCCCCGACCTCGTTACCTTCCAGCCGGTAATCCGGGCGGCGCTGGCCGGGATTGGCATCGCCGTGACGACGCAGGTAACGGAGTCCCCCAGCGACGTGGCCACGAGCGGCGAATTCGACCTGTTTCTCTGGGCGCAGCACACCGCGCCGGCGGGCGATCCGGGCCTGTTTCTGTCGCTGTTCTTCGAGACGGACGCGGCACGAAATTACAGCGGCTGGTCCAACGCAGCCTATGACTCCCTGATCGCGGAACTGCGCGCCGAGGGCGATCCTCAGGCGCGCATCGACCTCGCGCGCCGGGCGCAGGAGATGATCGCGGCCGAGGCGCCGGTCTCGTTTCTCGTGACGCCGGAATGGCATGTCGGCCTGTCGCCCGCCCTGGCCGGCTATGAGCCGTGGGGGTCGGACTACTATGTCATCCGCCCTGACCTGGTGACAGCCCGGTGACCGCGGCGGCGGCGCAGCTGCTGGGACGGCTTGCCCTGTCCTGGCTGGCGGTCGTCGCCGCCGCCTTCGTGCTTGTTCGCCTCATGCCGAGCGATCCGGTCGAGGTGTTCCTCGCGCATGTCAATGTCAGGTCAGGTCCCGAGATCGTCGCCGCCTATCGGGCGCAATGGGGGCTCGACGAGCCGCTCGCCGCGCAGTTCCTGCATTGGCTGGGCGGT
>JAJEAZ010000665.1 GCA_022824105.1 Alphaproteobacteria bacterium | reverse complement strand
ACCGCCCATCGGCGTTGAAGAACGAAGTCGATATAGCGGTCGAGGGCCAGGCGCGCCGTCATCCGGTCCATCGCCTGAAACGGATGACCGTCGTTGCCGCTCCAGTTCCGGCCGCCGCAAACGGAGGGGTCCGGGGCAAGCCTGCACCGCCTACCATGGTTGCGATCTCTCGTGTTTGACGTGGTCGGGCAAACTGTAGGTGAGGCCGCTGTCCTCATACACGGAAATCTGGAGAAGCCGGCTGAAATTGTCCGCGCGAACCACCAGCCCGCTCTTCAACATGCGCTGGAGGCGCTGTTTCAGGCGGAAACCGAACAGGGTTCCGAAGACACGGGTGCTGGGATACTGGAAATGCCCGGCCAATTCGTTTCCTATGAGCGCCCGGGACAGTTTGTAGGCAAGGGCGATGACTTGTCTTTGCTCTTCTTCGTCTGCGATGTCCACGATGCCGGGAATGGCGCCGATCAATGCGTTCGCCATCGCTGCCGAATCCGGATCGGGCGGCGGTTCGCACAAATTCGCAATGCGGTAAATCCTGTCGGCCTCCGCGCCGTCTTTGTAAAGGATCGATTCGGGAATGCCCATCAAATAGCCGGAATAGCGCCAGACATCGAGAATGCTTTCTTTCTCTTTTTCCGTGAAACGCGCGCCCACCAGCTGCGCGTAATCGAGGAGCCGCTTGGAAAAAACCGAAATGGCGAAACCGAGATGGGCCGCGTGTAGCGGCGTGCCCCAGGCGCTTTCGTTCCATTCCTCATGCCTTGCCAGCAGGCTCCTGATCCGGGCATGCACGAAGCGCACGCGGGTCGAGAGCTTCCATCCGTCCCCGTCCCGCTGCAGGCCGCCGGGGAAAAAGATTTCGAGTAGTTGGCGGTTGTTCTGCTGGAGGCGCCGCTTGGTGGCCGCGACACGGCCGGTAATACTGAAGGACTTGGCTATGAGCGTCGAAAACCCTTCCACGAGCACGCCGGCTACGAACGCAACGAGCATGAGGTCCGCATTGGCGTGAAAGGCGCGCACTCCCGGCAGAAAGGCGCTGTAATCCAGCCAGTCCGGCTCCCGGAAATCCTCGAAGAAACGGCGCAGCGGCTCCGGCGCAGCCCGCAGCTCCGTGTTCCGCTGCTCTATTCCCGCTCCGACGAACCTGTGGAGTTTCCCAGGATGCAGCGAATAGATCTCCTCCATCACCGGGTCGAGTTCCGGATCGCCGATTACGGTGTGCCGGATATAGTTGTCGGCCAGCGCGTTGTCGTAACGCCGGGCTTTCTCGTAGCCCTCGATGTAGGCGGACGGCGCGCCATTCATGTCCGCTACTCCCGTCTCCGGGAAAGACGGGAGAGAGGTGTCCCGATAGCCAAGCGACTTCTGCGAAATGTCAATTCGCTGTCCTGCTAATGGATTGCGCCGTATCCATCTGTAATTTCGGTCGAACCGGATGCTAATTCAACCCTCGATTGTCTTGTCGCGAATACCGGCGTCAGAATGGCCGTGGCCATTTCCAGGACTTGACTCAGCGCCGCCGGGGCCATCGCAATTGGCGGACCGGAGTAATAGACGCCTTGTCCGACCTGCAACAGACTCATGACGGATGGTGGATCCGTCTGGACGCCTGGGCCGACATGGCCGCCATTTGGGTCGCGCTGCTTTGCGTCCTCGTGTTCGTCATTCATATACGCACCCACCCTCGCGGGTTCCGGGACCGGCGCATCGTCGGGGCGTGCCTCGCTGTCGCCGCCGTCTCGATCCTGTACCGATGGTCCAGCTGACTCCGGCACCGTCGCTCGCGCCGGATATCGCCGCCCGATAGTCTGCTACAGTGCCGCCGCCGCGGGGCGGCGGCCGGGAGGGGCAGGGCGAAATGAGCGGGACCGAATACCGGATCGGCATCGACATAGGCGGCACCTTCACGGACCTCGTCGCCGTGGACCGCAAGGGCGAGACCCGGGTCGCCAAGGCGCCCTCGACACCGGCGGACCAGTCCCTCGGGGTGCTGGACGGGCTTGAACGCCTCGCCGGGTCGATGGGGCTCGACGTCGCGACCCTGCTCGGCAGCACCGAGCGGATCGTGCATGGCACCACGGTCGCCACCAACGCCATCCTGGAGCGCAAGGGCGCCACGGTGGGCCTGCTGACGACCGGAGGCCACCGCGACGTGCTGGAGATGCGCGAGGGCCTGAAGCCGGACCGCTACAATCTCCGCCTGGCGCCGCCGGACCCGCTGGTGCCGCGCCGCAGGAGGCTCGGCGTGACGGAACGGCTGCGCGCCGACGGCGCCGTCGAAACGCCCATCGATCCGGCCTCGCTGGACGAGGCGGTGGAGACGCTGCGCGGGCAGGGCGTCGACTCGATCGCCATCTGCTTCCTTCACGCCTGGTGCGACGATGCGCATGAGCGCGCGGCGGCCGATGCCGTGCGCCGCGCCATGCCGGGGGCCTACCTGTCGCTGTCCTCCGACGTGTTTCCGCAGATCAAGGAGTTCGAGCGGGTCTCGACCACCGTGGTCAACGCCTATGTCGGCCCCGCGCTTTCGGGCTATCTGGGCCAACTTGCCAGCCGGCTGGCGGAGAACGGCTATGCCGGCCCGCTGCTCATCATCCTGAGCCATGGCGGCGTCGCGCCGCTGGAAGAGGCGATCCGGCTTGCCGCGGGGACGGTGCTGTCGGGGCCGGCAGGCGGTGTGGCGGGCGCGCGCTATTCGGCCCGGCTGCTCGGCTCGGGCGACCTCATCCCGTTCGACATGGGCGGCACGAGCACCGATATCTCGCTCATCTCCGGGGGCGAGGCGGCGCTGTCGTCCGACCGGGGCATCGCCGGGGAGAGGATTGCGCTCTCCTCGCTCGACATCGCCAGCATCGGAGCGGGCGGCGGGTCCATCGCCCATGTGGATGCGGGCGGGGTGCTGCATGTCGGCCCGCAGAGCGCCGGCGCCGATCCGGGACCGGCCTGCTACGGGCGCGGCGGCATCTCGCCGACCGTGACCGATGCGAGCCTGGTGCTGGGCTTCCTCGACCCGGCGAACTTCCTCGGCGGGCGCGAGCGGCTCGACACCGGGGCAGCCGAAACGGCCCTCGACGGTCTCGCCGCCGAACTCGGGGTGGAGCGCATGGCGGCGGCGGAGGGCGTCCACCGCGTGGTGCACACCAACATGGCGGAGGGCATCCGCCTCGTCTCCGTGCGCCGCGGCGTGGACCCGCGGCGCTTCGCGCTGCTCGCCTTCGGGGGCGCCGCCGGCATCCATATCACCGATGTCGCCCGCCAGCTGGATATCTCGCGGGTGGTGGTGCCGAGGGTCGCGTCCGTGCTTTCGGCCTGGGGGATGCTGGCGACGGACCTGCGCTTCGAGGCCTCCCGCACTCATATCGGCGACGCGGCGGCGCTGGACGGGGCGGGCGTGCGCGCCGTCTATGACGAGCTGGAGGCAGCCGCCCGGGAACGCCTTGCCGCCTGCCATTCGGGCGAGGTCGCGGTGCAGCGCGCCGCCGACATGCGCTATGGCGAACAGATCTTCGAGGTGGATGTCGGGCTGGACGGGCTGGACTGGCAGGCGGACGACCTGCTGGAGCGCATCGCGGACCGCTTCCACGACCGCCACGAGGCGCTGTTCACCTATGCGCTGCGGGAGGACGACGTGGTGCTGGTGAACGCCCGTACCGCCGCGGTCGGAAGCCTGCCGGGCCTGCCGGAAGAGCGCGTACCGGACGCCGGGTCGGACGCGCCTCCCCGCACGCTCAGGCGGGTTCACATGGGCGGCTGGCTGGAAGCGCCGATCTTCGACTTCGCCGCGCTCAGGCCGGGCCAGCTGCTGGAAGGACCGGCGGTCGTCGAGAGCGACCTGACGACGGTCGTCCTCCGCCCGGGCGACCGCGCGACCGTCACCCCGCTCGGCTGGCTGGACATCGCTCTCGGATAGGGCAGCGCTTCCGGGGGCTACCGCGCGTCCTCCAGCACCATCGCGGCGGCCTTTTCGCCGATCATGATGGCGGGCGCGTTGGTGTTGCCGGCGACGATGGCAGGCATGATCGAGGCGTCGGCGACCCGCAGGCCGGCGACCCCGTGGACGCGCAGCCTT
>JAJEAZ010000561.1 GCA_022824105.1 Alphaproteobacteria bacterium | reverse complement strand
TTCGCCCACGGCGCGGGCGAGGAAGGCGCGGTAGTCGTCCACGGCGCGCGGGATGACGTCGAAATAGAGCCGCTTCGCCGCCTTCGGCTTCTGGAACATGAACAGCGCCAGGCTCTCCTCCGGCGCATAGGTCAGCCATTCCTCGATGGACAGGCCGTTGCCCTTGGACTTGGAGATCTTTTCGCCGCGCTCGTCGAGGAAGAGTTCGTAGATGAAGCCCTCCGGCGGCCGGCCGCCGAGCGCCCGGCAGATGCGCCCGGAGAGCCGGACGGAGTCGATCAGGTCCTTGCCGGCCATCTCGTAGTCCACGTCGAGCGCGCGCCAGCGCATCGCCCAGTCGGCCTTCCATTGCAGCTTGCACCCGCCGCCGGTGACCGGCTGTTCGACCCGCCGGCCGCTCTCGTCTTCATAGACGACGGTGCCGGCGTCCGGGTCGCGGTGCAGGATCGGCACCTGCAGCACGGCGCCCGTCTTCGGGCAGACCGGCAGGAAGGGGCTGTAGGTCTCCCGGCGCTCCGGCCCGAGCGTCGGCAACACGATTTCCATGACCTTCTCATAGGCCCGCAGCACGCCGAGCAGCGTCTCGTCGAACCGGCCGGAGCGGTAGCACTCGGTCGCGCTCACAAATTCGTAGTCGAAACCGAACCGGTCCAGGAAGGCCCGGAGCCGGGCATTGTTGTGCGCGCCGAAGCTCTCATGCGTGCCGAAGGGGTCGGGCACGGAGGTGAGCGGCTTGCCGAGATGGGCCTCCAGCGCCTCGCGGTTCGGCACATTGTCGGGCGCGCGGCGCAGGCCGTCCATGTCGTCCGAGAAGGCAAACAGCCGCGTCGGCATGTCCGAGAGCTCGGCGAAGGCGCGGCGCACCATGGCCGTGCGCGCCACCTCGCCGAACGTGCCGATATGCGGCAGGCCGGAGGGGCCGTAGCCGGTCTCGAACAGCGCATAGCCCTTGTCCGGAACGCCCCCGCCAAGGCGCGCCAGCAGCTTGCGCGCTTCCTCGAACGGCCAGGCGCGGGCTTGAGTTGCGGCTTCGCTGGACATGAACGGGCGGCTCCGGGACGAGGCGCGCGCACCCTTACCCGGATTTCCCGCCAATGTCATGGTCTGCGCGGCCCTTGGACAGTCCCGCGCCGATGCCGTTTCGCTCTTTCGCGGAACCGCTCTACAAATCCGGCATGGCGTCGGAGAGAAGCATCGTCATGCCGCGCGCCCCGGCCCTGGTCGCGAGCCCGGCCCGCGCCGTCTGGCTGGAACCCGATGGTGTGGTCGAAGCGCTTGCGCCCACGGAGGCGGCGGTGCGCGCGCGCGGCCGGCCGCCGCTTGCCGTGCACGGGCCGGCGACCTCCCGGCGGCTGGATGCCGACGCGCGGCCCTTCCGCAGCTACGACCTGCTGGAACTGTTCGCCTTCGCGCGCCCGGCGCAATTCTGCCTGCCGACGCCGAACGGCCTCGCCGACGCCGCCGGCCTGCCCCGCCCCGCGACCTTGGAGCGCGCGGCGGAGACGCTGTTCGGCGCGGCGCGGGCGCTGCTGGCCGAGATCGCCCGCATGGAGGACGCGCAAGGCGCGGCGGCCGACCTTGCGAGCGATGCGGCGGAGGCCGGCTGGCTCTGGGGGCCGTTCGTGCTGGCGGCGCTCGGCGTATCGGAGCGCCGCCCGGCCGGCGGGGCGGGTTTCGCCGTCTGGGACCGGCTGCCGCCCTGGGCCGAATTCGCGCCGGAGCCGCAACCGTCCAACCGCCCGGTCGAGCCCGAGGAGGCCCGCCGCCGGCTCGCGGACATGCTGGGACCGGACGCCGAGGACCGGCCCGGCCAGGCGGACTACGCCTCGGCCGCCGCGGGCGCCTTCCAGCCGCGCGAACGGGCCGGCGAGCCGCATATGGTGGTGGCCGAGGCCGGCACCGGGGTCGGCAAGACGCTGGGCTACCTTGCGCCGGCGAGCCTCTGGGCGGAGGCGAACGAGGCGCCCGTCTGGGTCTCGACCTACACCCGCAACCTCCAGCACCAGATCGACGGCGAGCTCGACCGGCTGATCCCCGACCCGGCCGCCAAGCGCCGCCGCGTCGTGCTGCGCAAGGGCCGGGAGAACTATCTCTGCCTGCTCAACCTGGAGGAAGCGGTGCGGACGGCCCGGCTGACGCCGAACGAGACCGTGCCGCTGGCGCTCGCCGCGCGCTGGGCGGACGCGACCCGCGACGGCGACATGACCGGCGGCGACTTTCCCTCCTGGCTCCCGGAGCTGGAGGGGGCGGCGCGCATACGCGGGCTCGGCGACCGGCGGGGCGAGTGCCTCTATTCCGCCTGCGGCCACTACCAGCGCTGCTTCATCGAGCGGGGCATAAGGCGCGCGCGGCGGGCGGACCTCGTCATCGCCAACCATGCGCTCGTCATGGTGCAGGCGGCGCTGGGCGGGCTCGACGATTCCTGGCTGCCGACCCGCTATGTGTTCGACGAGGGCCACCACCTGTTCGACGCGGCCGACAGCGCCTTCTCGGCCGAGCTTTCGGGACTGGAGACGGCGGAGCTGCGGCGCTGGCTGCTGGGGGCGGAAGGCGGCGGCTCGCGCGCAAGGGGGCTGAAGCGCCGCGCCGAGGACCTGGTGCCGGACGGCGGCGAGGCGGCCGAAGCGCTCGCCGAAGCCGGGCGGGCGGCCGCGGTGCTGCCCGCGGAGGGATGGCTCGGCCGCCTCGCCGCCGGCGCGCCGCGCGGTCCTGCCGAGACATTTCTCGCCGTCGTCCGCCAGCAGGTGCTGGCGCGGGCTGCCGGGCGCGCAAACGGCGCCTACGGCATCGAGTGCGAATGCCGGCCGCCGGTGGAGGGGTTGATCGAGGCCGCGCAAGCCCTGGGCGGCGCGCTGGAGGCGCTGCGCAAACCGCTCGGCGTGCTGCGCCGCGCGCTGCTGGCCCGGCTGGCCGACGAGGCGGACGACCTCGACAGCCGCACGCGCATCCGCATCGAGGCGCTGGCGCGGGTGCTCCAGCGCCGCGCCGGGATGCAGCTGGCGGCCTGGGCCGACATGCTGGAGGCGCTCGACGCCGAGCCGCCGGAGGCGTTCGTGGACTGGTTCGAGCTGGAGCGCGCGCAGGGCCGCGAGCGCGATGTCGGCATGCGCCGGCGCTGGATCGACCCAACCGCGCCCTTCGCCGCCGAGGTGGCGGAGCCGGCCCACGGCCTGCTCGTCACCTCCGCGACGCTCAGGGACAATGCGCGCGAGCCGGAGGAGGCCTGGCGGGCGGCGGAACTGCGCACCGGGGCAGGGCATCTCGCCGCCCCCGCCATACGCGCCGCCGCGCCCTCGCCCTTCGACTATCCGGCGCAGACCCGCGCGCTGGTGGTGACGGACGTGCGCAGGGACTCGCTTGCGCAGGTGGCGGCGGCTTATCGCAGCCTGTTCCTGGCGGCGGGCGGCGGCGCGCTCGGCCTGTTCACGGCCATCGCCCGGCTGCGCGCCGTGCACGGGCTTCTGGCGGCGCCGCTGGACGCCGCCGGCATCCCGCTGCTGGCCCAGCATGTGGACCGGATGGATGTCGCGACGCTGGTCGAGATCTTCCGCGCCGAGCCCGATTCCTGCCTGCTCGGCACCGACGCGGTGCGCGACGGGGTGGATGTGCCGGGGCGCGCGCTCCGCCTGATCGCGTTCGACCGCGTGCCCTGGCCGCGCCCGACCATCCTGCACAAGGCAAGGCGCGCGCATTTCGGCGCCGGCTATGACGACATGCTGACCCGGCTCCGGCTCCGGCAGGCCTTCGGCCGCCTCGTGCGCCGCCGCGACGACAGGGGCGTTTTCGTGCTGCTCGACCCGGGAATGCCGACGCGCCTCGCCACCGCCTTCCCCGAAGGCGTCGCGCTGGAGCGCGTCGGGCTGGCGGAGGCATGTAGCATCGTTACGACATTTCTTGAGGAGGGACCGACATGACGGAATCCAACGACCGCGCGGCGCTGCGCGAAACCGGGGCGCGGCTTGCGGAAGAGCTGGGGCTGCCGGTGCCTTCGGGCGCGCCGGGGCTCGATGCCTTTGCGCTGGAAGCGGGTTTCGGCTCGCTGCTGGCGGACCCCGTGCTGGCGCCGGCCGACCGCATGGTGGCGGTGCTCTCCGCGCTCGCCCAGAAGGACCGCCAGGGGGCCATTGCCGCGCACATAAGGCCGGCGGTGAAGGCGGGGCTGGAGGCGCGCGAAATCCGCGAGATCTTCGTGCAGTGCGGCCTCTATGGCGGGCTGACGATGGCGGCGCACGCGCTGAACACGCTGAACGCGCAGCTGGGCTATCCGGACCGGGAGGAGGAGGACGCGCGCGACCTCGCGGCGCTGGAGGCGGACGGGCGCGCGACGATGCGCAAGCTGCACGGCGAGCGCGCCGAGACCGGCTACGCCGCGCCCGGCAATGCGGGCTCCGCCGGCCTCTACCGCATCGCGATCCTCTACGGCTACGGGGTCATCTGGCGCCGGCCGGGCCTCTCGCACCGCCGGCGCATGATCGTGGCGCTGGCGAGCATGGCGGTGCTCGGCCTGCACGACACGCTGGCGAAATTCGCCGCCTCCGCCCGCGCCATGGGCCTCTCGCCCGCGGAGATCGCGGCCGCCATCGCCCAGACCGCCCCCTATGCCGGCTTCCCGCCCGCCCTCAACGCGCTCGGCCGCCTCGCCGACGTGCTGGCGGAGCCGGAGGATTGACGAGGGCGAAGGCGCTCAGACCGCTCGCGGGCTGAGGCCGAGGCTGCGGGAGCGCAGGTGGAGCATGGCGATCAGCAGGAAGTTCATCGCATTGAACGCCGCACCGCTGAGGAAGGCCGGCGCATAGGAGCCGGTCCGGTCGAAGATATAGCCGGCGAGCGCGCCGCCGATGGCCATGCCGGCGCCCGCGAACATGTATTGCGCGCCGACCCGCCAGCCGATCTCCGACACCGGGAACCAGAGCCTGAGCAGCAGCGGATAGCAGGGCATGATGCCGGCGAAACCGAGCCCGAACAGGAGCGCGGCGACATAAAGCCCCGTCAGGCTCTCGACCATGGCGAACACGATCATCATGACGAACTGGCAGAGCGACCCGATCAGCAGCGTCGGCGCCGCGCCGATCCGGTCCGAGAGCATGCCGAAGGCGATCCGGCTGAAGAAGCCGGCCACCATGAGCACGGACAGGATTTCCGCTCCGCGCTCCTCCGCATAGCCGAGGTCGGACGTGTGCGAGACCAGATGGACGATGGGCATGGACATGGCCCCGCAGCAGCCGATCACGGCGAGCCAGAGCGCGCCCTGCACCATCTCCGGCGGCCAATCCAGCACCTTGCCGCCGCGCGCCGCCGCCAGACGGATGGGACCCGGCGGCGGGGCCGGCGGCTTCGGGCGGATCAGCCAGCAGAGCGGCAGCATCGTGACGGCCGCGAAGACGGCGTAGTAGAGATAGGTTTCCCGCCAGCCGACGGCCCGTTCGAGGTGGCCGAAGACCATCGGCCAGACGGCGCCGGCCAGCCCCTGGCCCGACGCGATGATGGCGATGGCGAGCCCGCGCCGGCGGTCGAACCAGCGCGTCGCGTTGGCGACGAGCGGCGCGATCATCGCCGCCTTGCCGAGCAGGCCGATCAGCAGGCCGTTGGCCACCCAGAGCCCCCACCGGCCCTCGGACTGGCTCGCCACCACGCTGCCGAGGCAGATCATCACCGAGCCGAACAGGATCGGCTGGAGGATGCCGCGCTTGTCCATCCACCAGCCCATCGCGACGCCGCCGATGCCGGTGCCGACCATGAGCACCGAATAGGCAAATGACGGGACCCAGCGCTCGCCGCCGAAATCGGCGGCAATGGGCTTGAGCGCCACGAACAGGAAGGTCGGCGCGCCGAGCGCGATGCCGTTCAGGACAAGCGACGCCCAGACGACCACCCAGCCATAGCGCACCTCGACGCTGGAAGAGGAACTGTCGGGCATGAGAGCGGGGCGCTCCCTCGGCTTCCGGACCGGCGGTCGCGCTGCGGCGCCTGCCGGCCGTCAGCCCGTCTCGGGAGCCGGCATCAGGCGCGGCCGGCGAAGGAGGAGAGCATGGAGGCGTCCACGCCGAGCTTGGCGATGGCGCGCGACCACTTGGACTCGAGCGCGTCGTCGAACAGGAGGGCGTCGTCGGCCGGCGCCGTCAGCCAGCCATTGTCCTGGATCTCGCCCTCGAGCTGCCCCGGCGCCCAGCCGGCATAGCCGAGCGCGAGCAGGCGCCTTTCCGGACCGCTGCCGACCGCGATTGCCTTGAGCACGTCGATGGTCGCGGTCAGCCGGATGTCGTCCGACACGGCGAGCGAGCCGTCCCGGTCGTAATCGGAGGAGTGCAGCACGAAGCCGCGCCCGGTCTCGACAGGGCCGCCGGAGAGGATCGCCATCTCGGCCTCGCTGTCCTCGACCCCCAATTGCTCCAGAAGGTCGGTAAAGGAGAGCGATTCTAACGATTTGTTGATAACCAGCCCCATTGCGCCCTCTTCGCTGTGGGCGCACATATAGATGACCGTGCGCTCGAAGCGCGGGTCGCTCATGCTGGGCATGGCGATCAGCAGTTGCCCGGTCAGCCAGCCTTCCCCGGAGTGGTCTTGCGTCATGGTCTCGAGTGTAGCACAGCGGAGGCGGGTGTGAAGGCGGACGGCGCGGCAACGATAGCCGGCGAACGGAGCGGCAAATGGGCATGACGGGCCTGCTGCGGTTCCTGGCCGCGGCTCTGGCGGTATTGACGGTCGCCGCCGAGGCGCGCGCGGGCGCATCGCCCTGGGCGCGGACGCCGGAAGCCGCCGTGCGCCTCGTCTCGGCGAGCGAGGCCGTCGGGAACCTGGACCGGCTCAGGCTCGGGCTGGAGTTCGAGCTGGCGCCCGGCTGGAAGACCTACTGGCGCAGCCCCGGCGAAGGCGGCCTGCCGCCCGCGCTCGACTGGGCGGGGAGCGGCAATCTCGGCGAAACGAGCCTCTACTGGCCGGCGCCCGAACGCTTCACCATTCTCGGCATCGACAGCGTCGGCTATGAGGACCGCCTGCTGCTGCCGATGGACGTGGAGGTCCCCGAGCCGGGCGAACCCGTGAGCGTCGCGCTCCGCGTGGACTATCTCACCTGCTCCGACATCTGCGTGCCGCAGGGAGCCGACCTGGCGCTGGTCCTGCCTGCCGGCCCGGCCGAACCTTCGGCGGAGGCGTTCGCCATCGACCGCTGGCGCGGCCGCGCGCCCCGGCCGGAGCCGGCGGCGGGCCGGGCGGAACTCCTGGGCGAGGGAAAGCAAGCGGTCCTGCAGGTCGCGCTGCCGGGCATCGAGGCGGAGGACATCTTCATCGAAGCCGGGGGCCTTGCCGCCTTCGGCAGGCCGACGCCGGTTGCGGGCGGGCTGGCGGTGCCGGTCGCCTGGGCGAAGGGCGGCCCCGAAGAGCTGCTCGGCCGGGAGCTGGTGGCCACGGTCACGGGCGCCGGAGAGGCGGTCGAGCAACGGCTTCGCGTGGCGCCGGCCGGCGAGAGCGCCTCATACGGCATCGCGATCATCCTGGCGCTCGCGCTGGCCGGCGGCGTCATCCTCAACCTCATGCCCTGCGTGCTGCCGGTGCTCGGCATCAAGCTCATGCATTTCGCGGGCCTCGGCGGGGCCGGGCGCGGTCGGGCGCGGTCGGAGTTCCTGGCCGTCGCCGCAGGTATCGTCTTCTCCTTCTGGCTGCTGGCCGGCGCGGCGATAGGGGCGGCGCAGGCCGGGATGGCGGTCGGCTGGGGCGTCCAGTTCCAGCAGCCCCTCTTCCTTGCGGCGATGCTGGGCCTGCTGCTGCTGTTCGCTGCCAATCTCTGGGGCGTCTTCGAGATCCCGACGCCGCGTTTCGCGGGCGGGCTGCGGGGCGGCCCCTTCCTCACGGGCATGTTCGCCACCCTGCTGGCGACCCCCTGCTCGGCGCCCTTCGTCGGCACGGCGGTCGGCTTCGCGCTCACAAGGGGGCCGCTGGAGATTGCGCTCATCTTCACGGCGCTCGGCCTCGGCCTGGCGCTGCCCTATCTGGGCGTTGCGGCCTTTCCGGGGCTGGCGGCGGCCCTGCCGAAGCCCGGCCGCTGGACGGCGCGGCTGCGCTTCCTGCTGGGCCTGGCGCT
>JAJEAZ010000449.1 GCA_022824105.1 Alphaproteobacteria bacterium | reverse complement strand
GACCACGGAGGACACGGCGACCGGCACGAGCGCGCCGAACGCGTACCGGCCGATCACGACCTCCTGGGCGAAGAAAATGCCAGCAAACGGCGCGTTGAACGAAGCCGCCACCGCCCCGGCGACGCCGCAGGCGAGCAGCGTTCGGGCAGCGCCCCTCCGGTTGTGGAACCGCCGCGCCAGCCAGGAGGCGACGGCCGCGCCCAGATGCACCACCGGCCCTTCCCTGCCCGACGACCCACCCGCGCCCAGCGTGAGTGCGTTCGCCACCGCCCCGTGCAGGGCCGGCACAAGCTCCATGCGCCCGCCGGCGGCGCTCGCTTCCATCACCTGCGCCACACCCATAGGCCGGCCGCGTAGAAAGACGCGGATATAGATGCCCACGAGCAGACCGCCGATCGTGGGCGCAAGCACGATTTTCCAGGCCGGCAGCTCCGAGATGAACTCGGTCAGGTCCTCCTCGCCCGTGCCGAGGAAGATCGACTGGAAAATCGCGAGCAGCTCCCGGAACAGCACGGCGCAACATCCGGCGGCGAGCCCGACCACGAGCGCGACTGCCACCAGGGCTATCTGTTCGTCGTCGAAGGCTTGTCGAAGCCCGGTGGCGGTGCGCTGGAGCAGCTCCCTGGCCGGGCTCACCCTGGATGGCCTATCTGCACTGGCCGACGGAACCCGGCGCGCAGACATGCTTGCCGTCGGTCCACACGGCCCCGGAAAGATCGGCGTCGAAGAAATCGGCCTGCTGGAGGCGTGCGCCGGTGAAGTCCGCGCCCTCCAGCCTGGCCCGGAAGAACCGGGCCCGGCGCAAGTCCGCCTTCCTGAAGACCGCGCCCCTCAGGTCCGCCTTGGTGAAGTCCGCATCGTTCAGCCTCGCCCCTTCGAACCGCGCACCGCGAAGTCCGGCCGAGATGAACTTGGCGCGCGACCCGACGGCGCCGGTGAAATCCGCCTTTTCGAGATTTGCCCGCTTGAACGACGACGAACGGATTTTCGCACCAGCCAGAGTGGCTTCCGGCATGTTGCGCTCGTCGAACATGCAGCGGTTCCATTCGACACCGGGTGCGGCTGCGTCAGTACAGAACGCCGCAGCGGGACCGGCGAAACCGACAAGGAAGAGGATTACGGTCCGCACCAACATCCGACAGCCATCATCCTCTTTACGGGGCCTTCGATCAAGCGGCCGATTTGCGTCTGATACCTATGACCCGGCCGGCTTTATCGGGGCGCGGCAACATCCCATGCCGTTCCTTGATCTCCGCCAGCTTCTCCAGAATATCGGGCGGAAACGGCGCCGAGCGCCGCAAGTCCATGTCCACATGCATGGCGATCAACTCGTTGGTTGCCGCCGCATAGCCTTTTTCGGCGTGATACATGACATGAAAATAGTGCAACCGTTTCTCGTCGAAATCGAGCAATTGCGTTGTAAACCTCAACGGGTCGCCTTCCAGAACTTCCTGGTCATAGGTGATATGGCCTTCGAGCGTGAAAGTCGAATAGTTTCCCTCCGCCTTGTAGTGCTCGCCGCAGCCGACAGCATCGTAAAACGCATCCGTGGCATGGTCGAAGGCGAGAAAGTAAAAAGCGACATTCATATGGCCGTTATAGTCGATCCATTCGGGCTGGACGACTTCGCGATGTTCATCGAACAGGACAGACATGTCTCACTTCCATATCGGTTTCTCAGGCTGGTTTTCGCGGCAGGACGACGGTTGCCGTGCCGAGCGCGGAGGTGCGCTCGTGCTGGTTGATGCAACGCACCGCACACTCGACCCGGCCTTCTCCATCCACGATTCCCGTCTCGACCACCTCGCCCCGGCACCATGTGGCGTCGCCGACGACATTATGGCCCCGGACCTGGACATTGAGGCGTTTCAGGAACCCGTCATCGCCCATCCAGTCGGTCACAAGGTGGCCGAGCCATGCGATCCGCTCCGGGCCGAAATCATAGGCTCCCGGGACGCCGACCTCCTGCGCGAATTCGCGGTCCCAATGCACGCGCACGGGGGGCTCCGGCACGTTGTTGTGGTTGCGTGCGGCCAGTTTCGGGTGTCGGTTGTAATACTGCCAGGCCTGCCGGTGGTTCCGGACCGCGTAGTTGCCCCAGGCCTGCATGAAGGCGACCGCCGCAGTGACCGTATAGGGCCCCTTCAGGATCGGCCCGACCGGGTCCCCTGCCCTCACATCCTCGAAATAGCGCGTTTCGGCCCCGCGCGGGCTCTCGGAAAGATATTGCTCCTGGAAGGCGGCGATCTCGTCATCGCTGTAGCGGTGCGGCTCTTTCAGCCGAGGCTCGTATTTGGAACCCTCCGTGCGCGCCGTATCGCGTTCGGTGCGGAAGCACCATGAATCCGCCTCCGCAACTTCCCGGTCGTGCTGGTCGAAGAAGCGGATGCGGTAGATCTGCTGGATGGCGGTGCCCGCAAAGCGGGTCCGGTGCTCGACGATATCGTGGAGGTGGGATTCCGCGCGGCATTTCATCCCGACCTCGATCGGTTTCTTCCACCGGAAGTCCGTGCCCGCGAACATGGCATGGACCCCCGGCAGGCCCTCCACCGCCCCGGATACCGTGTTCTCCAGGCTGTAGAGGATGGAAGGCGGCGCCAGCTGCCGGCCCCAGCGCGTGGCCGCCGCATAGCCTGCATCGTGGTAGAGCGGATTGTCGTCGCCGATCGCCCAGGCGAAGCGGCTCGCCGCATCGGCGTTGACCTCCGTATAGAACGGCGGCGTGACGCGGCGCACGGGCTCGCCGATGCGCGCGCGAAGCGCGGCGACGTCCGCTTCCGTAATCCGGCTGTGCGCCATGGGTGAATCCCTTGGGGTTTCGTGAAGCCGGGGCTTTATAGAACCCGTCAGGCAAGCCCGTCGAGGGCGCCTTCCAATTGCCGCCGGTGCGCCGGGTCGGCGATCGCGATCATCGCGCGGGCGCGCTCCTGCAGGGTGCGGCCGGCCAGCTCCGCGATGCCGTGCTCGGTCACGACGGCGTCGGCGTCCGCGCGCGCCGTCGTGACCGGCCCCGACAGCCGGGCGACGATGCGCGAATGCCGCCCGGCGGTGGAAGGCAGGGCGACAATCCCCCGGCCTCCGGGGCTGTGAAGGGCCGCACGCTGGAAATCGCCCTGCCCGCCTATGGCGCCGACATAACGCCCGTTCAGGGCCTCCGCATTCACCTGCCCGGTCAGATCGACCTCTATGGCGGAGTTGATGGCGAAAAAGCGATCCAGGCCGGCAAGCACGCGCGCGCCGTGGATATGGTCGGAGCCTCGCATCCCGAAAACCGGATTGCGGTCGACATAGCGGTAGAGCCGGGGCGTGCCGAACAGGAAGCCCGCCGAAACGAGGCCAGGGTGTGTTTCGCGGTAGCGGTTGGTGACGGCGCCGCTCTCGAGGAAATCTATCGCCGCCTCATCCAGCAGGCCGGTGTGAATCGCAAGGTCCCACTTGCCCGCCAGCGCCTGCTGGACCGCGGCCGGAATTGAGCCGATGCCGAATTCCAGCGTCGCGCGGTCGGGAACCAGCCGCGCCACATGCGCACCGATGGCGTGCTCGACCGGGCCGGGGCGGCGCGGCGCCAACCGTTCCAGGGGCGTCGCGGCCGGCACCAGAAGGTCGATGCAGTCCCCGTCGATGACCGCGTCGCCGCCCGTCCAGGGCAGGTTTGGATTTTCCTGAGCCACCACCTTCGCCCCGGCGGCCATGTAGGCGGGATTGTGGCCGACGACGGTGCCGAGGCTCCTCTGGCCGGCACTGTCCGGCGGCGTCACCTGGATGAGCAGGACATCGGGGCGCAGGTCCGCCATGCGGGAATAGTGCGAAGGACGGATATCGACGCCTCCGCGCTCGAACAGGTCGAAATAGCGGAACAGTGTGCAGTAGCTGGAGACGGCGAAGCGGGAGGGGTCGAGGTCCCGGAGCGTGTCCGACAGGGTGACGCCGATGAAGAGGTCTGCTTCCAGTCGATGCTGCTGGGCGACAAGGCGCGATGTCAGCGCCGTCGGCTCACCGGCGCCTTCCGACCAGGTAACGAGCGCGCCGGGGGGAATGACCCGAGCGAAGTCGAGCCGCTCCAGGGGACAGACTTCCATCCGTCAGCTGCATTTGAACGGGAAGAAACGGAGCGCAAAGCGTTGCGCATCGTCATTGTGCTCGAACCAGAACACCTGCGTCAGATCGGGCTCCAGCACGGCCTTCCACGGATGCCGCACCCTCTTCTCGCACCACGCGATCATCGGCCGCGGATCTCGCCGGGCAGGCGGCGCGCTCCGGGGACGCCACATGCTGCGCTTCGGAAGAATGCGCACCGGATGCCAGTCTTCCGGCGGCAGCTCTGCTGACCCCTCGTCCATGATGGGCTAGTCTGGACGGACCTGCGGCGGGGACGCAAGCCCATGACATTCGAACTGACGGACCGGCAGCGCGCCTTGCAATCGGCGG
>JAJEAZ010000456.1 GCA_022824105.1 Alphaproteobacteria bacterium | reverse complement strand
CGCCATCGGGCTGACGTCCGAGAGGATCTCCACCTCGTCGCGCGAGAGTCTCTCGAAGGCCAGGCAGAGCGCGACATCGGCCTCGCTGTCGAACGGCCCGTGCTCCCGACTGGTGGCCAGCTCGACCACCGTCCATGTCGGATCCCAGATCGGGATGCCGCGATAGGTGCCCGAGCCTTCGGCATGCCGGCGTGCGCAGGGCTCGCAGCGGGCCGCCCCCGGCGATGGCGCCTGGCAGACGACGCACCGACCCTTCGCCCGCCGGTCGGCGTAGCGCCGGCGGCGCGCGGCGTACTCGGCCTCGCGGTTGCGGCGTTCGGCCCGGGCGACGGAACATGGCGCGCACATGGCCGCGCCGTCGAACGTGGGCGCGCGGCAGCTCACGCAAAGCCCTGCCGCCCGGCGGGACTCGTAGCGTGCCCGGGCGGCGTCGCGGCAGGCCTGGCACTCGGCCGCCCCGTTGGCCGGCTGTCCGCATCTCGTGCAGTCGCCCCGGGCACGCCGGGATTCGTATCGCTGGCGGTCCGTAGCGCGCTTGGCCTCCTTGTCGCGACGCCGACGCGCGTTCCTGTCGGCAGCGCAGGACTCGCAGTACGCCTTGCCTCCGGGGGCCGGCACCGCGCACTTGACGCAGAGGCCGGCCTCGCGACGCTCGCGGTGGCGGGCGCGTTTCGCTGCCCGCCGATCCTCGCGGCAGGGCTCGCACATCGACCGGCCCTCGACCGGCGGAGCGTTCCCGCAGCGTATGCAGAGGCCAGCCGCCCTCCGGGATTCCGTTCGCCGGCGACCGTGCTTCCGGCCGGCCTCGCGCTTTTTCTCGGGATCGCGCCCGCCGTAGGGAAGCCCCTCGGCCTTCGCCCTGGCGAGACGCTCGCGGTCTCGCTCCCTGTGTTTTTCCGCGCAGGGCTCGCAGGTCGTCCGGTCCGGACGCGCCGGGGCCTGTCCGCACTTCGTGCAGGTGCCGGCGGCGACCCGCTCGGCGTAGAGTCGACGGCTGCGCTCGCGCTCGTACTCCTTGGCCCGCGCCGGATCCCGCCGTGGCGTACCCTCGGCGCGGAGCCTGGCGTCCCTCGCCCGGCCGGCATGATTCCGCCTGTCGTTGCAAGCCATGCAGAGCGTGAGCCCGGGCCCGGGTTCCGCCTTGCCGCACCTGGGACAAAGGCCCTCGGCAATTCGCGCCTCGGTCCGGCGGCGGTGGCGTTCCTTGTCGGCCTCACGCCGCTTCCGGGCGCAGGCCTCGCAGCGGGTCCTGCCCGGAGCGGGAGGATGCTTGCCGCAAGCCAGGCACAGGCCATTGGCCTTCCGGTCTTCGGACCGGCGATGCCAGCGCGCCCGCTCGTTCGCGCGACGGGCTTCCAGGTCGTCCTGCTCGCACATCGGACGATCTCCTCGCAATGGGTTGAATTGGACGGGGATCGCCCGGCCGACGTCGGGCCGGCAGGACGTCCCCTTGGGCGCCGCTCAGCCGCGCTGGCGGCGGTCGTGGAAAAGCCCGCAGGCGATGTCACCCCAGATCTGCACCCCGCCGCGGGTCCTGAGCCCGGTGCAGACGATGATCTCGGTGCGCGCCGGGCGCATCTCCCTGACCGCCTTCAGCGTGACGGTCGGAAACCCCGTCCTGCGCCGTCCCCCGCCCTTGGCGGGCGGTTCGTCCGGGCACCGGCGAATGTCACCGTTGACCAGGGCCTTGAATTTTTCCACCACGTACCGGTCGTCCGAAAGGCCGGTTCCGAAGAGGTGGGTAAGAAAGGTGTTCGCCGTGTTGCCGGGGATTGCCGTCGCCGTGCTCATGGTGCCGTCTCCTTCATGCCGCCTGGGAAAGTGCGGCGACCGGAAGACCCTCCCCGGACATCCCGGCCGCCGACCCGTTCCCGGCCACGCCCGGCCTCTTCGCGGCGGGCAGCGCGGCGGCGGCGTCCGGACGGCCGGCTGCGGGACGGCGGCACGTGCGCGGGCAGAGGCGGGCCGGGCATGATGACGGGGCGTTGACCGGCCCGGCGGAGCGGGGCATGCAGGCAAGGTGCATCGCGGCGAGTCGATTTCGTCGGCCGGCGTCGGGACGCATCGGCGTCAGCAGCGGAGCCGACGATGGCGAAGGCGGCGGAAATCCGGGGTCCGGTCGGCGACTGGCCCGCGTTGCGGGCAGATCCGGACTACAGGGCGGACTGGCGGGCGAGCGGTGTCGCGGCCTCGGTCGTGGAGCCAGGCAGGTTCGTGCTCCGCATTCAGAACGAAGGCGACCTCGATGCGGCCCGATGGGGCCTGCTGGCCTGGGAGGACCCGCGGGAGAGAAGCGGGTTCAAGCCGTTCTGGATCGGCGGCGGGATGCTCGAGGGCGAGTTGGTGGAGCCGACCAGGTCGGCGCTGCCGGTGATGGCGGTGGCGCGCGCGACCGGGATCGACGTCTCGGGGCTGCGCCTTCTCGACGGCACGCTGGTGCTCAAGCTGCGGCGGTGGCGGCGGGTGGAGCAGGTCCGGGTATCGGAGGGCTGGTCCTTCGACATGGAGCGGAGCGCTCTCCAGCTGCGCTGCCCGTTCCAAGTGTCGCCGCCCGCGGAATTGCCCCGCCTGTTGAATCTCGACGCGATGACGACGCTGCGGAAACGGGCTTCGGGGAGCCGGTAGCCCGACGGCACGGCAAGACGTCCGGGCGGTCGGCTGTCGGCCGGCGGCACGTGCAGGCGGTGAAATGCGAACCGGTCGCCGATGTCCTGCGTTCCGGTTCCCGTTCCCGCCAACGCCCAGGGGCCGCGCCGGAACGGGAACGGGAACGCGCCCGCCTTCAGGCCGCATCGTCGGCCATGCGGTGGCAGGATCCGGATGCCGACACGAGGCGCCCCTCGCGGAGCTTCTCGGGCAGCGTCTTGCCGACGTTCGCGAAGCGCGGGGCGACGCGCTGCCCGGGTGCGGGCCAGCATGGCATGGAAACCGGGAAGGAAACGTGCGACCCTGCCTTGTCTCCGATGACCTTGCCGTCACCGAGACATGCCACTCGACTTCCCGCAAGCTGGTCGAGGGGCATCTTCCCGAGATCCTCGGACGATCCGATCGGAATGGACCGAGGTCCCGGCGAACAACTGAAGGATCTCGCGCGAGAAGGATGACGGAGAAGGACGCGGAGCTGGAAACGGCCGGTGTCGATACGATTACGGTCCGGAGTGGCAGCGAAGGAAGGTGTGCCGAAGGATCAGCGAATGTTGGGC
>JAJEAZ010000380.1 GCA_022824105.1 Alphaproteobacteria bacterium | reverse complement strand
ATGACCAACACGCCGGCCATGCTGGCGGACATGGCCAGGCGCGTGCAGGCGCTCGGCGTCCGGCCCGAGATCGAGGTTTTCGATACCGGCCATCTGGCGTTCGCAAAATGGCTGGCCGGTCAGGGCCTGATCGACGAGCCGTTCATGGTGCAGTTCTGCATGGGCGTCCCCTGGGGCGCGCCGGACGATATCGGCACGCTCATGTCGCTGGTGAACAACCTGCCGGCGGGCTGGACCTTCTCGGCCTTTTCGCTCGGCCGCAACCAGCTTCCCTACGCCGCGATGGCCCTGCTCGCCGGCGGCAACATAAGGGTCGGGCTGGAAGACAATATCTGGCTCGACAAGGGCGTTCTGGCGACCAATGCGGACCTGGTCCGCCGGGCGGTCGCCATCGCGGAGAATATGGGCGTGCGGGTTCTCGGACCCGAAGCGGTGCGCGAGCGGCTGGCGCTGAGGAAGCGCTGAGGAAAGCGCGGCGCGGTCGCGAGGGCGCCGTGACCGGCGGCATCGAGCGCGCGGCCTGCATCGGCGGCGGCCTGATCGGCAGCGGCTGGGCGGCTCGCTTCGTGCTGAGCGGCATCGACGTGTCGCTCTACGACCCGGGACCGGATGCCGCTTCCGCGGTGCAGGCGGCGATGGACAATGCCGAGCGCGCTTTCGACCGGATGTTCGGCAATGCGCGCCCCGCCGCCGGCGCGCTCAGCATCGCGGGATCGCTCGCCGAGGCCGTGGAAGGCGCCGGCTTCATTCAGGAAAGCGTGCCCGAGCAGCTGGACCTCAAGCGCCGGGTTCTTGCCGAAATCGATGCGGCTGCCCCGGCCGGAGCCGTCGTCGCATCCTCGACCTCCGGATTGCTGCCGAGCGCCTTGCAGGAGCATATGCAGCACCCGGAACGGATGCTGGTCGGGCATCCGTTCAACCCCGTTTACCGGCTGCCGCTGGTGGAGGTCGCCGCCGGGCGCCGGACCGCGCCGGAAGCGGTCCGGCGCGCCTGTGCGGTCTATGCGGGTCTTGGCATGAAGCCGCTCGTGCTGCGCAAGGAGATCGACGCTTTCATTGCCGACCGGTTGCAGGAAGCGCTGTGGCGCGAGGCCCTCTGGCTGGTCCATGACGGCGTTGCGACGGTCGGGGAAATCGACGACGCCATCTGTTATTCCTTCGGCCTGCGCTGGGCGCAGATGGGCGTGTTCCAGACTTACCGGCTGGCCGGGGGCGAGGCCGGCATGCGCCACTTCATGGAGCAGTTCGGGCCCTGCCTCGCCTGGCCCTGGACGAAACTCACCGACGTCCCCGAGCTCGACGAAGCCCTGATCGACGCCATCGCCGAACAGTCGGACCGGCAGGCCGCCGCGCTGTCCGTCCGGGACCTGGAGCGGATCCGCGACGACAACCTGATCGCGATCATGGAAGCGCTGGAGCGGTGCGGACCGGCGGGCTGGGGCGCCGGCGCGCTTCTCGCCGAAGCGCGGGAGGCGATGCGAGGACGCCGGCCCCCGCTCACCACCCCATGGCCCGGCCGGAACGGCGAGGATCGGCGCCGCCGCAGATCAGGCCGGTTTCCAGGTTCGCGCTGATCGCGCAAACGCCGGCAACCAGTTCGGAACGCGGCCCGTGCCATTCGATGTCGTGGCCCCGGGCGGCCAGATCGGCGCCGACCGCCGGCGCGATCCCCTCCTCGACGACCAGCCGCCCCGGCTTCGCCTCATGCGGCTCGAAGGAGTTCGGGTGGCTGTGGGTCGTGAAGCGCGGCGCCTCGATGGCCGGCTGGATGTCCATGCCGAAGACCAGGTGGTTCAGCAGCACCTGCAGCATGCCCTGCGGCTGCGCATCGCCGCCCGGCGCGCCGAACGGCATGGCCAGCCGGCCCCGCGCCAGCGCAAGCGCCGGGTTCGGCGTCAGGCGCGGGCGCTTGCCCGGCGCCATGGCCGAGGCATGCCCGGGAAGGGCGAAGGATTGCGAACCGCGCGAGGAGGGGCAAAGTCCGAGGCCGGGGATGGCCGGCCCGTCGAAGGAAACATCGCTCGGGGTCGCCGAACAGACATTGCCGTCCCTGTCGACCGCGCAGGCGTAAGAGGTGTCGGCGGCGGCAATCGAGGCGGACCGGTCGACAGGAGGAATGAAGGAGACGCCCCCATGGCCGGCGATCTCGCCGGGCGGCGGCATTCCGGGCCAGGCGCGAAGCGGGTCGATCGCCCGCCTCCGCTCCGCTGCGTATTCGGTCGAAAGCAGGCGGTCGATCGGCACGTCGACCATATCCGGATCGCCGAAGAACCTCTCCCGGTCCGCGAAGACCAGCTTGATCGCCTCCGCCAGCACATGGATGTAATCGGCCGAGTTGTGTCGGAGGCCGGCAAGGTCGCAACCTTCCAGGATCCGCAGCATCTGCAGCAGGGTCGGGCCCTGGCACCAGGGCCGGCAGCTGTAGACCCTCACACCTTCGAACTCGATGCTCACGGGCGTCTCGACAGGCGTGCGGTAACTAGCAAGGTCACCGGCCCTCAGCAGGCCGCCATTCTCCTCGTGATACGCCACGATCTTCTTCGCGATGTCGCCCACATAGAAGGCATCGCGCGCCGCCCGGAGCCCGTCCCGGCGGCCGCCCGGGGCCGCGGCTTCCTCGTCCGCCATGTATTGCAGGGTCGCGGCAAGGTCGGCCTGCACCAGCAGGTCGCCCACTGCCGGCGGCTCGCCGTCCGTCAGCCAGATCTCCGCGTTGCCCGGCCACATCCGGTAGTTGTCCCGATAGCGCGAGATGAACTTCGCCATCACCGGGTGGACGGTGAAGCCGTCGCGAGCGTACCGGATGGCGGGCGCAGCGACGTCGGCGAAGGACATGGTGCCGAACCTTGCCAGCGCCGTGATCCAGGCGTCGGGCGCGGCCGGCACGACGGTGCGCAGAACCCCGATGGGAATCGTCCCGCCATAACGGTCGCGAAACAGCGCGAGGCTCGCCGCCTTCGGCCAATACCCGAGGCCCGCTATACTGAAGACCTCATCGCGCTCGGCGGAATAGACCAGCATCGGGGCCACGCCGGAGAACTGGACCTGGTCGCTGTGCACCACGCCGAGCGCAATTCCGGCTGCGACGCCGGCGTCGACGGCATTGCCGCCGGCCTCCAGCATCGCCATCCCCGCCTCGGTCGCCAGATAGTGGCCTGCGACGCACATGTGCCGGCGCGCCGTGACCATGGGCTGTTGCGGCAGGACCGGCATGACAATCACCCCTTGTTGGCATTGCTGTCCCGTATCGAGGCCGGGCCCGCCGACGCGCGACGCAGCGACCTTGCCGAAACCGGGAGTGGTGCCGCAGGAGAGACTTGAACTCCCGACCCGCGCATTACGAATGCGCTGCTCTACCGGCTGAGCTACTGCGGCACGGGCGCGCAAGATAGGCAACCCGCTTAAGGCTGACAAGGCGGCGTCAGGACTCCAACTGGCGGCGCAGCGCCTCCACTTCCTCGGCGAGCGCCTTGTCGTCCTTCATGAGGCCCTCGATCTTGCGAACGCCGTGGAGCACGGTCGAGTGGTCCCGCCCGAACTTGCGGCCGATGTCCGGCAGCGACAGGGACGTGAGCTGCTTCGCCAGATACATTGCCACCTGGCGCGGCCGGGCGACGGACCGCGCGCGCCTCGGTGAATCCATCTCGGCGGGGCGGACATTGTAGCGGTCGCAGACGAGCCCTTTGATGGCCTCGACGGTGGGCGTCCGGTCGTTGGCCGGCAACAGGTCTTCCAGCACCTTCTCCGCGCGGTCCACCGAGAGCTCTCCGCCGAAATGCCGAAAATGCCATTCCAGCCGGTTAATCGCGCCCTGGAGCACACGCATGCTGGCGGTGATCCGTTCCGCCATCAAGACCAGCACCTCCTGCGGCGCCGGCAGCGTCGTTTCGAACGCCTTTCGCTTCAGGAAGGCGAGACGCAGCGGATAGTCCGTCTCAAGCGACAGGATCTGCGCCGACACGCCGGTGCTGAGCCGGGAGCGTATCCGCTCGGCGATCCCTTCGAGGCCGACCGGCGAATCATTCCCCGAGATCACCATCAGGCGATTCCGGCTCCCCAGGGCATTGATGGTGTGCAGCAGCTCGTCCTGCGTGCCCGAGCTGCGGCTCAACAGATGCACATCGTCAATCATCAGCACGTCGAACGACCGGATGCGCCTCCTGAACTCGGCGACATCCTTCGCATTCACCGCATTGATGTAGTGCTGGCGGAAATCGTCGGAGCTGAGATAGAGGACCGAGCGGTCCGGCCGGTCCCGGCGCAACCTGAGCGCCAGAGCCTGCATCAGGTGCGTCTTGCCAAGGCCAACGCCGCCGAAAAGGTAGAGCGGTCCGGACGGCTTCACATTGCCTTCGGCGACGCCGAGGCACAGGCCGTGAGCCAGGGCGTTCGACTCGCCGGGGATGAAGTTGTCGAAGGTAAGGAAAGCCTGGAACGGCGTGGCGAACTCGTCCACCAGGCCGCCATTGCTTGCCGGGGCCGTGCGCTGCGCCTGCTGGGCGGGGGCCCCCTGCATGACCGGACTGACCTCGAAGCTGACCTCCGACAGCGCCGGGTCCGCCTCGATCCAGAGCGCGCGGATGCGCTCGCCATAGCTGCCCTGCACCCGGTCGCGTATGAAACTCGTCGGCAGCTGAATCGCGATGCCCTGCGCCCCCTTGTCCACCAGGGTCATCGGCTTCAGCCAGCTCTTGAAAATCCCGTCCCCGTATTCGGCCTGGAGTTGACCGCGAATACGCAACCATTCGACCTGGCGGTCGGGTTTCGCCCCCGCCATGCCGGCTACTCCTGCTTCCAGGGAAGGCCCGATGCCTTCCAGCCCCAGGCGCGGCCCCGATGGCC
>JAJEAZ010000326.1 GCA_022824105.1 Alphaproteobacteria bacterium | reverse complement strand
AGCCATCGTCAACACCTCCTCGGTCGCCGGCCTGCTCGGCCTGCCGGGCGGCAGCGCCTATGTGGCGGCCAAACACGCCGTCTCCGGGCTCACGCGCACGGCCGGCATCGAATACGCCTCGGACAGCATCCGCGTGAACGCCGTCTGCCCCGGCTATATCGCGACCGACATGACGCGCGAGGCGCGGGCCCGGCGCGGCAACGAGCTCATGAACCGTGTGCCGGCCCGGCGGATGGGCGAGGCGCAGGAGATCGCGGAGATGGTCTGCTGGCTCTGCTCCGACCGCTCTAGCTACGTCACCGGTGCCACCTACAATGTCGACGGCGGCTACGTGGCGTCGTAGAGCCGCCGCGCAGAACGATGCGGCAGCCGCCCGGCAAGCCGCTGCCGAGGGGGACTGCCGTCCGCAACGAGGGCCGGGCAGCAATGCCGATCGGCCGTTTGCGGAATCGGTTGTGTGAGGCAGCGTCTGGCCGCCGGGCGGTACCGCAGGCATGACCAGAAAGTCACGATTTGTTCACTAATTTTGAAATAATACTCGATTGAAACTTGACCGGACAGAAAGTGTGCTACAATAAGGTAGGAGGAAGCGGCTGCCACGGGGTCGCTTCTTTCTCATTTCGCGCCGGCGCGAAACGCGCGCCCGGGCCCGCGCGCAGGCGCACATGCGATACGCGCGACAAAGAGACCCGCTCACGGGCAGTCCCCGGGCGGGGCGAACGGCAAAGGATGGAGAGATGCGATGGAGGAAAGACCGTGTCGGAGACGCAGAAGCGGACTTGCGGAGGAAGGCCCGGGATGCCCGGGCGAAGCGGCGACTGCATGCCTGAATCGAGTGTCGGGTATGAGCCCCTTGCATGCCGACCATGACATCTCATGACATTTCATGACGCATGGCGGGGTGGTTCGGATTTCCGGCGAGGCCCTGCCGGGCTGCAAAGGGGACCGGGACGGCGGACCGTGACATTTCACGACAGTCCCGGCGCCTGCGCCGCATGGCCTCCGTCGGAACCGGGAACGGGAGTATAAGGCAGCGATGGGCAGCGAACGGAAGGAACGGGGCCAGACAATGGAACCGCAACCGCTGATCGCCGTGGCGGACGTCGAGGCGAGCAGCCTCTGGTACCAGCGCCTTCTGGGTTGCGAGAGCGGCCATGGGGGGCCGGACTATGAGCGGTTGGTGTCCGACGGCCGGCTGATCCTCCAGCTCCACCGCTGGGGCGCGCACGACCATCCCCATATGGGCGACCCGGCCTCGAAGCCCTATGGCAACGGCGTGCTGCTCTGGTTCCGGACCGACGGGTTCGACGCCGCGGTCGGCCGGGTGCGCGGCCTCGGCGCGGACATCCTGGAAGAGCCGCATGTGAACCCCAACGCCCGGCACCGCGAATGCTGGTTGCGGGACCCGGACGGCTATGTCGTCGTTCTGGCCGGTGCAGAGGGCGATATCTGACCGTCCCGGATTGAGGCCGTCCCGTCGCATTCCGGCCGTTCCCGGTCGCTTCCGGGCGCAGCGGGTCGTCCCGGCACGCGGCAGACTCGAGCTTGCACGAATCGGGTGGAGCGCCCCCGCGATGAATGACCTGGCGAGCGTCCTCAGGCCCATCGAGACTGCGAGCGGCCTGCCCGGCCGCTGCTACACCGAGGTATCGGCCTTCGAGGAAGAGCGGCGGAAGCTTTTCGGCCGGGACTGGTTCTGCCTGGCGTTTGCGAGCGACCTCGCGGCGCCCGGCGACCTGCTTCCGGTGGACGTCATGGGGACGGCGCTGCTGCTCGTCCGGACCGGGGAAGGCGACATCCGCTGCTTCCACAATGTCTGCCGCCATAGGGGCGTGCGTCTTGTGGAAAAGCCGGAGCGCGGACGGAAGTCGATGCGCTGCCCCTATCACAGCTGGACCTACGATCTCCAAGGGCGGCTGTGCGCCACGCCGCATATCGGCGGCGTCGACCGCCATCGGGCGCCGGGCTTCTGCAAGAGCAAGCGGGGGCTCTTTCCGGTGCGCACGGGCGTGTGGCTCGACATGGTGTTCGCGGACCTCTCCGGCGAAGCGCCCGCGCTCGAAGACTGGCTCGCGCCGCTGCTGGAGCGGTGGCGGGATTTTCCCCTGGCGCGCTACCGGCCGGCGGAGGCGGAGCCGATCCGCTTCCGGCTCGAGGCCAACTGGAAGCTGGCGGTCGAGAACTATTGCGAGGCCTACCATTTGCCCTGGGTGCATCCGGGCCTGAACCGCATCTCTTCCCTCGCCGACCACTATCCCATCGTGGACGCGGCCTTTTCCGGCCAGGGGTCGACTCGATATACGGCCCGGGGCGAGTTGCCTTGCGCGGACGACAGCGAGCTTGCCGAATATGTGGCCCTCTATCCGAATCTGCTTCTAGGCGCGCATACGGACCATTTCTTCGCCATGCGCCTCGATCCTCTCTCCCCGAACGGGACTGTGGAAGATGCCCGGCTGTGGTGCCTCGACGACGCGGCGGCAGCGCCCGCACACGCGGAAGCGCGCCAACGGCTGCGGGCCCGCTGGGAGGAAGTCTTCCGGGAGGATGTGGACGTTGTCGAGCGGATGCAGAAGGGACGCCGGTCGCCGGCATTCGACGGCGGCTGCTTCTCGCCGGTCATGGATACGCCGAGCCACGCTTTCCACAGATGGGCTGCGCTCCGCCTCGGCGCGCGGCAGCCCGCTTGACGGGAGGCGGAAGGCGGTCCTATAAGCCGCCCCGACCGAGACCGGAACGGAAACCGACCGATATCATGGCCCACTCGAATCAAGCCAGAAAACGGGTTCGCCAGAACCTGCGCCGCGCTGCCCGCAACGGGGCGCGCGCCAGCCGCGTTCGCACCTTCGTAAAGAAGGTCGAAGCAGCTATAGCCGCCGGCGACAGCGAAGGGGCGCGGACGGCGCTCAGGATGGCTGAGCCCGAGATGGCGCGCGGTGCCCAGAAGGGAAAATTTCATCGCAACACGATGCAGCGCAAGTTGTCGAGATTGTCGAAGAGAATCAAAGAGTTAAATGCCTGACAGGTAACCTGAAACCGGACTTGCCGCCGCCGCCTCCGAGCGGCGGATTTTTTTTGTGAAAAAAATGTTACGCCTCGCTAAGGCTTTACGGAGTCTTCGGGCGGGGTTCGCTGCTTGACCCCCTTGCGGGAGGCGTGGAGGCGAGTAGCCTTTTTCCCGTCCCATCAAGTCGGCTGTCGGCCGGATCGGGTCGGACAGGAGCGGTAGTCGGGAGCCGCCGCGCCTGCCGCCCTGGGTTCCGGGCGGCCCGTTGCCGGGCGGGGCGTCGGGAGGAGGAATTGCGTCGATGACCTATGCCGGGGATGTCTTGCCGCGAGAAGCCTGGGAGATGCTGGAGGCCGCGGAGGACGCGATCCTCGTGGATGTCCGCACCTTGCCGGAATGGCAGTTCGTGGGCTTGCCCGACCTGGCGACACTCGGGCGGCAGGCTTCGCTGGTGTCGTGGCAGGTCTGGCCCGAGATGGGAGTGAATCCGGATTTCGTCGATGAAGTGGCGGCGGCCTCGCGAGGCGGGCCGCTGTTGTTTATCTGCCGCTCCGGGGTCCGGTCCGCCCATGCGGCGGCGGCGGCCACGGCGCGCGGCCTCGGACCCTGCTACAATGTGGCGCAAGGCTTCGAAGGCGACCGGGACGGCGAGGGCCATCGGGGCCGCGCCTGGGGCTGGAAGGCATCGGGCCTTCCCTGGAAGCAGGAGTAGCCGGCATGGCGGGGGCGAAACCCGACCGCCAGGTCGAATGGTTGCGTATTCGCGGTCAACTCCAGGCCGAATACGGGGACG
>JAJEAZ010000246.1 GCA_022824105.1 Alphaproteobacteria bacterium | reverse complement strand
CGACTATGTGCTCGGCACGCATCGCAGCCACGGCCACTGCCTCGCCAAGGGCGCGCCGATGGACCGCATGATGGCGGAGCTGTTCGGGCGCGCGACCGGAAGCTGCCGCGCCAAGGGCGGCTCCATGCACATCGCCGACTTCTCGCGCAACATACTGGGCGCGAACGGCATCGTCGCCGGCGGCATCGGCCCCGGCACCGGCACCGCGCTTGCGAGCAGGATCCGCAAGAGCGACCAGGTGTCGGTCGTCTTCTTCGGCGACGGCGCGGCGGCGCGCGGCCCTTTCCATGAGGGCCTCCTGTTCGGCTCGCTCTGGAAGCTGCCGGTGATCTATGTCTGCGAGAACAACGGCTACCAGCAATGGGTGCCGCGCAAGAATGTCGCGGTGGTGGATTCGGTGGCCGACATGGCGGCCTCCTACGCCATCCCCGGCGTCTCGGTGGACGGGCAGGACCTGGAGGCGGTGTACGACGCGGCCGGGGAGGCGGTGGAGCGCGCCCGGCGCGGCGAAGGCCCGACGCTGATCGAGGCCCGGACCTACCGCTTCTACGGCCACAGCCTTGGCGACATGGAGGAATACCGCTCGCGCGAGGAAGTCGATGACTGGCGCCAGAACCGCGACCCGATCAAGCTTTTCAGCGCCTGGATGAAGGAGCGCCAGTGGCTGGGCGACGATGAGGACGAGGCGATTCAGGTCGAGGTTGCGGCGGAGGTCTCGCGGTCCGTCGCCTTTGCCGAGGAGAGCCCGCTGCCGGACCCGGAGGACGTGCTGACCGACGTGCTGGATACGGAGTGGAGGGTTTCGGCATGAGGACCATTGCGCTGCGCGACGCGCTCCGGGAAGCGCTGCATGAGGAAATGGCCCGCGACGAGAGCGTGTTCGTCATCGGCGAGGACGTAATCGCCCATGGCGGCCCCTACACCGTCACCCAGGGCATCGTGGACAAGTGGCCGGACCGGATATTCGAGACGCCGATCGCGGAGGCGGGCATTGTCGGGCTCGGCGTGGGCGCCGCGCTCGCCGGCATGCGCCCGGTGGTCGAGATCATGTATGTCGATTTCATCACCTGCGCGATGGACGAGGTCGTCAACCAGGCCGCCAAGATGCGCTACATGACCGGCGGGCAGGCGAGCGTGCCCATCGTCATCCGCCTGCCCTGCGGGCCCGCCCGGCTGGTCGCTGCCCAGCATTCGCAGATCATGGAATCCTGGTTCATGCATGTGCCGGGCCTCCAGGTGGCCGCGCCCAGCACGCCCTATGACGCCAAGGGCCTGATGAAGACCGCGATCCGCAGCCCCGACCCCGTCGCCTTCTTCGAATACAAGGCGCTCTATGTCAGCGAGGGCGAGGTGCCGGAGGAGGACTATGTCATCCCCTTCGGCAAGGCGGACATCAAGCGCGAGGGCGAGGACGCGACCGTGGTCGCCATCGGCGGCATGGTGCCCCGCGCGCTGGAGGCGGGCATCGCGCTTGAGGACGAGGGCTACGACATCGAGGTCGTGGACCCGAGGACGCTGGCCCCGCTCGACATGGAGACGATCTGCGAGTCCGTGCGCCGCACCGGGCGCGCCGTGGTCTGCGAGATGGACTCCTCCTTCGCCGGCACCGGCGCGGAGATCGCGGCTGCGCTCGCCGAGCAGTGCTTCCACGATCTGCGCGCGCCCATCGTGCGGGTCGGCAGCCCGCATGTGCCCATGCCCTTCGCCGAGGAGCTGGTCAATGTCACGGTTCCCGATGCCGGGGACGTTTCGGCGGCCGTGCGGAAGGTCATGGCCTGATGGCGGTCCGCCTCAGGCTCGCCGCGCTCGGCCACACCATGGAGCGCGGCAGGATCGTGGAATGGTATGCGGCCGAAGGCGCTCCGGTCGAACAGGGCGCGCCGCTCTATTCCGTCGAGACCGACAAGGCGACGGTCGATGTCGAGGCGCCGGCCGGCGGCGTGCTGCTGCGCATAGACGCGGAGGCGGACCGGGAATATCCGGTGGGCGCCACGCTCGCCTGGATCGGCGACGCGGGCGAGGACCTGCCGGACAGGACGGACGAGACGGTGGCCGCGCCGGCCGCCGTGTCGGACGAGCAGCGGGTCACGCCCGTCGCGCGCCGCCTTGCCGAACGCCACGGCGTGGACGCCGACCGTCTGGAAGGCACCGGCCCCGGCGGGCGCGTCACCAAGGAGGACGTGCAGCGCGCCGTGGACTCGGGCGCCGCCCCGCCGCTGGAAGGGAAGCCCTCGGGCGAGCCGGCGCACGATGTGGTGCCGCTCGAAGGCATCCGGCGCGTCACGGCCGAGCGCCTCAGCGCGCACTGGACCGGCGCGCCGCAGGTGACGGAAGGCCTCGACATCGACATGACGGCCATGCGCGCCTTCCGCAACGCCAACCGCAGCGAATGGCGCGCGGCCTACGGCATCGTGCCGGCGCTCAACGACATCGTGCTGAAGGCCGCCGCCGCCGCGCTGGAGGCGAACCCGGCGCTCAATGCGGCGCTCGTGGACGGGGCGATCCACCGCTACCGGGAGATCAATCTCGGCATGGCGGTGGATGTCGAGGACGGGCTCGTGGTGCCGGTGCTGCGCGATGCCGGCAGGCTCGACCTCGGCGGCATTGCGCATGCCGCCGCCGACCTGACGGCCCGCGCACGGTCCCGCAAGCT
>JAJEAZ010000336.1 GCA_022824105.1 Alphaproteobacteria bacterium | reverse complement strand
GACTATGTGACGCCTTACGAGGAACTGCGGGCCTGGCTCGAGGCCTACAGCGACCATCCCGGGGCCCGCCATGTATCGCGTCTGGCGCTCAAGCGCCGCCCGCCCGGAATGCTGCCGCCGCCCCCGGAGAAACATCCGCCGGTGCGCAAACCGACGCCGCTGTTCATCGCTGAACCCCTGGCGAAGCCGCCAACGGCAGTCGGCACCATTTACGCCCGGGTCATCGAACAGCATCTGAAGGACGAACGGCCCGACCTGGCGGGCAGCCTGTTCCGCGACGCTGCCGTCCACCGGGCGCTCGGCCAGGACTATGCGGACAAGCTGCGCGCCGACATCGCCTTTTCCTTCTACCTGCTCGGCAAGGATGCCGAAGCCTACAGCCTCGCCTCGCGGCGGGCGGAACTGGCGCAGAACCGCGTGTCGCTGCTCCACTGGGTCTCCGGCCTGGCGGCGCTCAGGCTTGGCTGGCATGCTGGCGCAGCGCGGCATTTTGCGGCTCACGCAAAGTCTCCCGCCGCCTCGCCGTGGAACGCCTCCGCAGGGGCGTTCTGGGCGGCGCGGATGTATCGGCAGCTCAATCGCCCGGAGGCGGCCGAAAAGTGGTTGCAGGAGGCGGCGCAACACAAGCGGACCTTCTACGGCATGCTCGCCCGCGAAATGCTGGGCTGGCCGCACGGGCTGAATTTCGAGCCGCTGCCGCTCGACGATGCGGACCGGCTTCGAATTCATGCCGAGCCGGCGGCCATTCGCGCCCTGGCGCTGGCGCAGGTCGGGCAGACCGTGGCGGCCGAGGCGGAAATGCGCCGGGCGCTCGCCGACGCCGATGCGGACACGACGCGCGCGCTGCTCGGCGCCGCCATATCGGCCCATCTGCCGCGCGCGGCGCTGCTTGCCGGCCGTCGGCTGCTCGGCCGCGGCGACACGCCGCGTGATCTCGCGCTCTATCCGCTGGCGCCCTGGGAGCCGGAAGGCGGTTACGGGCTGGACAGGGCGCTGCTGCTTGCCTTCATGCGCCGCGAGAGCGCGTTCGACACCCGCGCTTCGAGCCATGCCGGAGCGCAGGGGCTGATGCAGCTCATGCCCTCAACGGCGAACGCCGTTTCCGAAGGCGAACGGTTCAGCGGCAGGACGCTGAAGCGCCTGCTTGAACCCGAACTCAATCTGACCCTCGGCCGCGACTATCTTCGCCTGCTCCTCGACAAGGAGGTGGTTGCGGGCGACCTCCTCAATCTCGCCATCGCCTACAATGCCGGCGCCGGCCGATTGCGCCGCTGGAGCGCCACAGTCCGACACATGGGAGACCGGCTCCTGTTCATCGAAAGCCTGCCCGCGAAGGAGACCCGGCTGTTCGTGGAGCATGTGCTCACCAACATCTGGGCCTATCGCGCGCGCCTGGGCCAGGCGCGGCCGAGTCTGGAAGCGCTGGCGGCCGGACAGACCCCGCTCTATGAATCCCTGGACGGCAGCCAGGCGGATGCGAGCGGCCGCCCGCCCAATGCGTGACGATGCCCGACGGATCGGGAGAGCCCTGCACAATGTCCGGCAACATTGACGAAAGCCGTCCATTCATTCCGGTCCGCATCGCCGTGCTCACCGTCTCGGACACGCGCAGCGCGGCCGACGACCGCTCGGGCGACACGCTGGTCGAGCGGCTGGAGCGCGACGGCCATGTGCTCGCGGACCGCGCCATCGTCCGTGACGAGGTCGATGCTATCCGGGCGGCCCTGCGCGGCTGGATCGAGGACCCCGCAGTGGACTGTGTGATCGCGACGGGCGGCACCGGTCTCACCGGCCGGGATGTGACGCCCGAAGCCTTCGAAGGCGTCTATGAGAAGCGGATCGACGGCTTCGGCGAACTGTTCCGCTGGCAGAGCCTCCAGAAGATCGGCGCTTCGACGATCCAGTCGCGCGCCACGGCCGGCACCGCCGGCGGCACCTATCTGTTCGCCCTGCCCGGCTCGACCGGCGCCTGCAAGGATGCCTGGGACGACATCCTGCACTGGCAACTCGACTACCGCTTCCGCCCTTGCAATTTCGTCGAGATCATGCCCCGCCTCCAGGAGCATGTGGAGGGACGCAGCGGCTGAAGACTTCGGGGAAGCTCCGCGACGACAGGCCGGTTTTCCTGTCATTCAAAATCGTTTGGGAAGGGTCGAAATTGAACATTCGACACCAGTACAGTAGCGTCGTCCGCGTTATAGCGGAGAGATATCCACCGCAAGACAGCAGCTATGTGATTTCTGAGAATACGACGCTGGAGGAGTGTATCGGATATACGATGAAGTATATCGTAGATCGAGGAGATTATCGATACGACAGATATAAAGACCTTCTTCGGGAAACATATCAGCGGTTCCGGCGCGGCCCCGGCGACACCATATTTCATCTAGATGTCGGCTGCGGTCCGGGACTGTTTTCTTGGGTAATGGCGGATTGTTTCGGTCGTAATGAGAGCCTGACCCAAAAAGAGTTGAGCGGTTTCAAGGGTTTGTGATTCAGTTCGGTTTTGCGACAGAACGGAGCCACACATGCCCTGGACAGAAACCGCTCGCCGAGAGTATCGGCGGGACTGCCCGCGATATTCAAGCG
>JAJEAZ010000204.1 GCA_022824105.1 Alphaproteobacteria bacterium | reverse complement strand
CGCGGTCGATTTCCTCGATCTCGGCATCGGAGAGGCGAAGCTCCCAGCCGCTCCCGGCGCACATCTCCGGGCCGCGCCAGGCTGCCGGGCTGTCGAGGACTTCTGGAGAAACGGTCGTCATGCCATGCTCTTCCGGTCGATTTCACTGCCGGAGACTATACCCCCGATGCTGCCCCCGGAATCAATGGCGCCTGAGCGCCCGGCCCCGTGACGCCCGAGGAATTCAGGGCCCATGCCCACCGCTTCGTGGACTGGATAGCCGACTACATGACGGATGTGGAGCGCTACCCCGTCCGCGCGCAGACCCGGCCGGGCGAGATTGCGTCCGCCCTGCCCCCGGCGGCGCCCGAGGCGGGCGAGCCGATGGACTCCGTGTTCGCGGATTTCGAGCGCATCGTGATGCCGGGTATGACCCATTGGCAGCATCCGCGCTTCTTCGCCTATTTCCCGGCCAACTCCAGCCCGCCCTCGGTGCTGGCCGAGATGCTGACGGCGGCGCTCGGCGCGCAGTGCATGCTGTGGCAGACCTCGCCCGCCGCCACCGAGATGGAAACCCGGATGCTGGACTGGCTGCGGCAGGCCATCGGCCTTCCGGAAGGCTTCTCGGGCGTCATACAGGACTCGGCGTCGTCAGCCATTCTCTGCGCCCTGCTGACGGCGCGCGAGCGGGCGACCGGGGGCGCTGCGAATGAGCGGGGCCTTGCCGGAGCCGGGGCGGCGCCCGTCGCTTACACCTCGGACCAGGCCCACTCCGCCACGGAAAAGGGAGCGAAAATAGCCGGTTACGGGCGCAATCATGTCAGACTGGTCGAGACCGGCGGCGACTTCGCCATGCGGCCGGGCGCGCTCGACGCCGCGATCCGCGCCGACAAGGCGGCCGGCCTCCTGCCCGCCTGCATCGTCGCAAGCCTCGGCACGACCGGCGTCGGCGCCGTCGACCGACTGGACAGGATCGGCGCCGTCGCCCGCGCCCATGACGTCTTCCTCCATGTCGATGCCGCCTGGGCGGGCAGCGCGCTCATCTGCGAGGAGCACCGCTGGATGCTGCGGGGCATCGAGACCGTGGACAGCCTCGTCTTCAACCCGCACAAATGGCTGCTGACCAACTTCGATTGCTCGGCGCATTTCGTTCGCGATTCGGACTCGCTCGTCCGCACGCTTTCGATCCTCCCCGCCTACCTGCAAAGCCGGGAAGGAGACGCGGTGATCGACTATCGCGACTGGAGCGTGCCGCTGGGGAGGCGGTTCCGCGCGCTCAAGCTCTGGTTCGTGCTGCGCAGCTACGGCCTCGCCGGGCTCAGGGAGCTGATCCGCCGGCACACCGCGCTCGCGGAATGGCTGGAAGGCGAGATCGCGACGCATCCGGATTTCGAGCTCATGGCGCCCAGGTCCCTGTCATTGCTGAATTTTCGCTACGCTCCTGCTGGCGCCGATTCACTGGACGCGCTGAACGAGCGGCTGCTGCACGCACTCAACGACGAGGGCCGCATTTACCTGACGCAGAACATCGTGCGCGGCGCTTACGCCATCCGCGTCTCCATCGGACAGACCGGCACCGAACGCATCCATGTCGAGCAGGCGTGGGAAGCAATCCGGACCGCGGCTGCCCGCCTCTAGGAGCACCCGGCGTTTCTTTTCCGGAAAATATACAAAAATTTCCCTTCATGGGCTTGACTTTCCCCCATATGGTGTAGAATGAAAGTAGAGAGAGGGGCGGCTTCCGGGGCCGCCTTTCGGCGTTTCTGCAGAAAAGCGACCGGCTGGGGGCCGAAAAAGCCCCCGGCGTAAGCAAGCGCGAGAGGTGCGTGCGCCGTCTCGCGCGCGCAATCAGGTGCGCGAACCGCGCCGGCGCCGACGCCCGCCCGCGCCCGCACGCGATACGCGCGAATCAGGGTCCGCTCCCGGCCCGGCCAGCGGGAGAGCGGAGGGAACGAAACGAGTGGAGGAAAGGCCGCCGCAAGGGCGGCGCATGACAAAACATGACATACCATGACACGGCGCACGGGTCCCGACCGCCGGGGACCGAACGGGGAGGTCTCCGCCTCCTATCCGGCCTTTGCGATCACGAAACGGTAGGGCGCGTCCGCCTCGTGCGCTTCCACGATGTCATGGCCTTCGGTGGCGCAGAAATGGCGCATGTCGATGGGCGATACCGGGTCGTCGGTCAGCACTTCCAGCCGGTCGCCCGGCGCCATCGCCTTGAGCCGCTTGCGCGCCCGCAACACCGGTATCGGGCAGCGCAGGCCGGTCGCGTCGAGACGTTCGGCCATGCGTCAAAAGGCGTTGAGCGGGATCTTGAGATAGGCGCGGCCGTTGCTTTCGGGCTCCGGCAGGTCGCCGCCGCGCATGTTGACCTGGATGGACGGCAGCAGCAGCGCCGGCACGCCCAGCACCTTGTCCCGTTCGGTGCGCATGGCGACGAAGGAGGACTCGTCGATGCCGTCGCGCACATGCCGGTTCGCCCGGCGCTCCTCCGCCACCGTCGTCTCCCATGCGACCTCGCGCCCGCCCGGCGCATAGTCGTGCCCGACGAAGATGCGCGTCTCGGGCGGCAGCGACAGGATGCGGCGCGCCGAGCGGTAGAGCGCCGCCGCGTCGCCGCCGGGGAAGTCGCAACGCGCCGTGCCGAAATCCGGCATGAAGACCGTGTCGCCGGTGAAGGCGGCATCGCCGATGACATAGGTGACGCAGGCGGGCGTGTGGCCTGGCGTGTGCAGCACCCGCGCCTCCACCCGCCCGACCCGGAAACACTCCTCGTCCTCGAACAGACGGTCGAACTGGGAGCCGTCCGTCAGGAACTCCGGAGGCAGATTGTAGATGTCCTTGAAAACCGCCTGCACATCGACGATGTGGCTGCCGATGGCCGTTTGCCCGCCGACGGCTCCCTTCAGGAAAGAGCCGGCGCTCAGATGGTCGGCGTGGACATGGGTTTCGAGAACCCACTCGACGGTCAGGCCGCGCTCGCGGACCCGCTCCAGAATACGCTCCGCGAAGGCGGTTTCCGTGCGCCCGGAATAGATGTCGTAGTCGAGCACCGGATCGACAATGGCGGCCCGGCCGGTCTCAGGGCAGGCCACGATATAGCTCACCGTCGAACTCGGCTCGTGAAACAGCGCCTCCACCAGCGGTCGGTCGGCCAAGAGTCGCCCTCCCCTGCGGTGAGGCGCTATCCTATACCGGATTCACAAACGGGAGAACGCATCCGTGAATGCGCCGCTGATCGACTACCGCTCCGAAGACGGTATCGCAACCATCACGCTCAACCGGCCCGACAAGATGAATGCGCTCTCGAACGGGCTGGTCGCCGAACTCATCCAGGCCTTCGAGCGGTTGCAGGACGGCGACGACCGCGTCGCGATCCTGACCGGCGCCGGCGAGCGGGCCTTCTCGGTCGGCGCGGACCTGCGCGACCCGCCCCGCGACCCGGAACTCTGGGAGTGCATGCCGGGCGTGGGCGTGATGGTGGACAAGCCGATCATCGCCGCCGTTCACGGCTACTGCGTCGGCGGGGCCTTCTGCCTGGTCGAATTCTGCGACCTCGCCGTCGCCGACGAGACCGCGGACTTCTTCTATCCCGAGGCGCAGATCGGGTTTTGCGGCGGGCTGATCGCCGGACTGGCGGCCCGCATCCCGCACAAGCTCGCGATGGAATTCATGATGACCGGGAAGCATTTCGACGGAGAGCGCGCCGCCGAGATCGGCATGGTCAACCGCGCCGTGCCGCGAGGCGAGCTGATGGCCGCGGCAAGGGACTACGCCACCATCCTCAGGGACAGCGCGCCGCTCGTGCTCAGGACGGTCAAGCGATTCGTGCGCGATACCGTGGTGGCGCGCGGCCCCTCGGAGCTTCAGGCGCTGGCGCGGCGGGAGCTGCTTTCGATCAGCCGCAGCGAGGACCAGAAGGAAGGCGCGCGCGCGTTCCGCGAGAAGCGCAAGCCCGCGTTCACCGGCCGATGAGCGACGAGGTCGTCTTCGAGGTCCGCGACGGGGTGGGCCTCATCCGCCTCAACCGGCCGGAAAAGCTCAACGCCTTCACGAACTCCATGCTCGAGGACTGGCTGGAGGCGCTGGACGAGGCGGAGGCGCGCGAGGACGTGCGCTGCATCGTCATCACCGGCACCGGGCGCGGCTTCACCACAGGCGGCGATGTTTCCACGATGGGAGGCGGGCAGGACAACAGCCCGAAGACCACGAAGGACCGCATCTGGGAGACGATCCAGGCGGTACCGAAGCGCCTCGCCGGCATGGATACGCCAACGATCGCCGCCGTCAACGGCGTCGCGACCGGCGGCGGCGTGGATGTAGCGCTCGCCTGCGACATAAGGGTCTGCGCCGCCTCTGCCCGCTTCGCCGAAACCTATTCCCGGTTGGGTCTCATTCCCGGCGCGGGGGGGCGTATTTCCTGCCCCGCACCGTGGGAGTAGCCCGCGCGCTGGAGCTGCTCTGGACAGCGGAGTTCATCGACGCGGAGACGGCCGAGCGCATCGGGCTCGTCAACCATGTCTATCCGGACGAGAGCTTCCTGGACGACGCGATGGCGCTTGCCGGGCGCATCGCCGCCGCCGCGCCGCTCTCGGTGCGCTACATCAAGCGAACGGTCTATCGCTCGCTCGCGACCGACATGCTGACCAGCTTCGACCTCGTGTCCTCGCACATGACCGTCGTGCGGTCGTCGGAAGATCATGTCGAAGCCGTGGCGGCGTTCCGCGAGAAGCGTGCGCCGGAGTTCAAGGGCCGGTGACGGTCCCCGCCCGCGCCGAAACATGACACTTCATGACATCCCATGACACTTCATGACGCCCCTGCCCTTCCGGCGCCCTCCGGCGCGGGGCATAGTCGCCGCTCCGATTGCCGCTTCCATCAGGAGACCTGAACCTTGTCCAAGCTGACCGAACAGGACCTTGCCGCCCTTCGCGCCCTCGACACGCCCACGATCTGCAACGCGCTGGAGGTCGTGGCCGGCAGCCGGCTGAACACCGGCTTCACCGTCGAGCCGCTGGTCTGCCCCTTCCCGGACCTGCCGCCCATCGTCGGCTATGCGCGCACCGGCGCCATACGCTCGCAGTTCCCGAGCGCCGTGGGCGGCGACGACGCCGCGAAGCTGCGCGTCTCCTATTACGACTATGTCGCCCATGGCGGCCCCGCGCCGCAGATCGTGGTGTTGCAGGACCTCGACGGCCCGAGGGCCGGCTTCGGCGCTTTCTGGGGCGAGGTCAACTCCAACATCCACAAGGCGCTCGGCTGCCTCGGCGTCGTCACGGACGGCTGTATCCGCGACATTCCGGACTGGGCGGACGGGTTCCAGGCCGTGGCCGGCTCGATCAAGCCCGCGCACGCCCATGTGCATGTCGTGAGCTATGGCGGGCAGGTGAGCGTCGCCGGCATGATCGTCAATGACGGCGACCTTGTGCATGCCGACCAGCATGGCGCGGCGGTCATTCCCATCGACCAGGCGCGCGAGGTGCCGAAGGCGGCGGCCGAAGTCGCGGCCAAGGAGAAGATCGTGCTGGATGTCTGCCGCGGCTCCGGCTTCACCTTCGAAAAGCTGAAACGCGCCATGCTCGGCCCCGAAGACGTCCACTGAGGGCGCAGGGACCTGGTGTCGTGATCGAGAAGTTTGAGCGCTATTGCGCCGCGTCCTCTCTCGTCATGCCCGGACTTGTTCCGGGCATCTCCCTCGGGACCGGCGCAGCAGGGGAAGTGGATGGCCGGAACAAGTCCGGCCATGACGGCGGGGTCATGGAACCGGCGGGACCTTGCACCGCTATCGAAGACGTACGAACTTCGAAACCGGGACACTAGCGCCATGCGCCTTCCTCTCCTGCCGCCGCTGGCCGCCATGGCCGGGCTGGTCGCGCTCTCCAATGTGCTCGTCCAGTATCCGATCAATGACTGGCTGACCTGGGGCGCGTTCACCTATCCGGTTTGCTTCCTGGTCACGGACCTCACCAACCGGATGCACGGCGCGGCAACGGCGCGGCGGGTCGTCTATGTCGGCTTCGCCGCGGCCGTCCTGCTGTCCATTGTGCTCGCGACGCCGCGAATCGCGGTCGCCTCGGGCCTGGCCTTCCTGACCGCCCAGCTTCTGGACGTGACCGTGTTCGACCGGATGCGGCGGCGGGCCTGGTGGCAGGCGCCGCTGGTCTCTTCGATGCTCGGCTCGGCGGTCGATACGGCGCTGTTCTTCTCGATCGCCTTCTACGGCACCGGGATTCCCTGGGTCACGCTCGGGATCGGGGACTTCCTCTGGAAGGTCGCCTTCGCGCTTGCCATGCTGGTTCCGTTCCGGCTGCTGATGCCGGCGACGGCCGGGCGGGCCGTTCAGTAGTGGGAGACGCCGCCTTCCGCCGGGATGACCGCGCCATTGACCATGCGCGACTCGTCCGAGGCCAGGAAGAGCCCGATATTCGCAATGTCCTCCGGCGGGCCGATGCTGAACGGATAGCTCTCGAAAGTCGCGAAGGGCCCTTCCTTCGGGCGCTCCCCGCCGGGCCCCGGATAGCGCGCAAGGATGCGTTCGGTAAGGATGAGGCCGGGGCAGATGACATTGGCGCGCACGCCCTGGTCGGAATAGGAGCCGGCGAGCGAGCGGGTGAAGGAGATCAGCCCGCCCTTCGCCGCCGAATAGACATGGCTGGGCACGAATCCGCGCAGGGCCGCGACCGAGGAGATGTTGATGACGGCCCCGCCGCCGCCCGCGATCATGTGCGGCACGACATGGCGGCACATCAGCATCGGGCCCTTGAGGTCGAGCGGGATCGTGCGGTCCCAGACTTCGAGATCGACCTCGTGGATCTTCGTGTCCTCGGGGACCGAGCCGCCGGCGCAGTTGAACAGGATGTCGATGCGCCCGAACTCGGCCATCGCCGCCGCCGCGCAGGCCGCGGCAGAGGCATCGTCGGTCACGTCGGTGCGGTGAAAGACCGCGCCGGTTTCCGCTGCCGTTGCAGCGCCCGACGCCTCGTCGATCTCCGCCGCCATCACCCTGGCGCCCTCGCGGATGAAGATTCCGGTAGCCGCTTTGGCGATTCCGGTTCCAGCCCCGGTAATCACCGCGATCTTGCCTTCGAGCCGTCCCATATCCTGCACTCCTCTCGCTGCCGCCGCCCGTCAATAGGCGGAAATGCCACCCTCTCCCGGAATGACCGCGCCGTTCACCATGCGCGACTCGTCCGATGCGAGGAAGAGCGCGATATTGGCGATGTCCTCGGGTTGGCCGACGCCGAACGGATATTTCTCGAAGGTGCCGATCGAGCCTTCGCGCGGGCGCTCCTCGTTCGGCTGGCGGTAGCGGGCGCGGACGCGCTCGGTCAGGATGAGGCCGGGGCAGATCACGTTGGCGCGCACGCCCTGGTCCGAATAGGAGCCGGCGAGCGAGCGCGTGAACGAGATCAGCCCGCCCTTCGCAGCGGAATAGATATGCGCCGGATGGTTACCGCGCAGCGCGACGACGGAAGAGACATTGACGATGGCCCCGCCGCCGCCCGCGATCATGTGCGGCACCACATGGCGGCACATCAGCATCGGGCCCTTGAGGTCGAGCGGGATCGTGCGGTCCCAGACACCCAGATCGACGTCATGGATCGCCGTGTCCTCGATCACCGACCCGCCGGCGCAGTTGAACAGGATGTCGATGCGCCCGAACTCGGCCATCGCCGACGCCGCGCAGGCCGCCGCCGAGGCGTCGTCGGTCACGTCGGTGCGGTGGAAGGCGGCGCCTGTGTCCGCCGCCGCCGCAGCGCCCGCCGCTTCGTCGATCTCCGCCACCATCACCTTCGCGCCCTCGCGAATGAAGATTCCGGTGGCTGCCCTGGCGATCCCGGACCCGGCGCCGGTAATGATCGCAGTCTTGCCTTCCAGGCGTCCCATCTCTTGCTTTCCTCCCGATCCGGGCGCTAGGGTCGCGCCCATGGCACAGGAGCTTATCAATCCCTGCGGCATCTACCAGCGCAATAGCGGCGCGCTGGCGCCGCGGCGGTCGCTGGAGGACGTCAAGACCGTTGGCCTGTTCTCCAATCTCAAGGCGAATGCAGACCTTTACCTGGAAGAGGTGTCGCACCGGCTGAAGGCGCGCTACCCGCATCTGGAGTTCGAGCTCTTCCAGAAGATCGCGAGCGAGCCCGCCAATTTCTCGCAGCACTGGCTCGACCGGGTCCACGCCGTGGCCGCCGCCTTCGGGGACTGAGGCTCCTGCACGTCGTGGTGTATCCATGACGCGATCAAGCTCGAAGAGCGCGGCATTCCGGTAGCCGTCACCTGCACGGACGAGTTCTTCGCTCTCGGCAAGGCGGAAGCCGAATGCCTCGGCATGGCAGGCCTGCCGATTGCGGTCGTATCGCATCCGGTGGCGAAGCTGCCGCCCCCCGGCGTTTCGGAGGTCGCCGACGAGGCGATAGACCAGATCGTCCACATGCTGGAGGCGGATGCGACGGCGCTCGCGGAGGAATGCCGTAACCGCCCCCTGCCGAAGCGCGGCCGGATGCGCTACCGCTCGCTGTTCGAGGGCGACTTCAACGCGCCCGGCGCGCCGGAACGGATTTCCGGTCCCGACTCGCCGGAGGCGCTGAACCGCGTCTTCTACCAGCGCGGCTGGACCGACGGCCTGCCTTTCGTTCCGCCGACGCCCGACCGCTGGGACGCCATGCTGGACGGGCGCGACCCCGATGAGGAAATCGGGTTCATCGAGCCGCGCCTCGGCCTTGCGACGGTCGGCAAGGTCGCCGCCAACGCCGTGATGGCCGGTGCGACGCCCGCCATGATGCCGGTCATCCTGGCCGCGACGCGGGCCATGACCGCCGAGCGGCTGAACCTGAAGGCGCTCCAGTCCACGACCCATCCCTGCGGTCTGCTGACCGTCGTGCACGGGCCGATAGCAGAAGAGCTCGACATTGCGTCCGGCACCAACTGCATGGGCCAGGGCGTCCACGCCAATGCCGCAATCGGGCGCGCGGTCCGCCTGGTGCTGACCAATATCGGCGGCGCGCAGCCCGGCGTGCTCGACCGCGCGACGATGGGCACGCCCGCCAAATACAGCTATTGCTTCGCGGAGAACGGCGAGGCCAATCCCTGGGCCGCCTTCCATACGGAACGCGGTTTCGGCGCGGAGCAGAATACCGTCACGCTTTGCGGCGTCGAAGGGCCGCACAATGTCAACGATCACTACAGCGAAACGGCCGAAGACGTTCTGCTGACGATTTGCGGCACCATGGCGACGCCCGGCTGCAACAACTCCTATTTCCACGGCGAATATCTCGTGGTGATCGGCCCGGAACATGCCGAGGTGATCGCGCGCGAAGGCTGGTCGAAGGAAGATGTGGAGCGGTTCATCATCGAGCGCGCGATCATCCCGCGCTGGCATATCGGCAAGGCGCAGATGGCTCTCTACGGCCAGCAGGTGCCGGAGCGGTTCGTGGGACCCGACGGCAGGAACGGCGTGCGCATCGTCAGCGAGCGGGCACAGCTCATGGTCATGGTCGCCGGCGGGGCGGGACGCCACTCCTGCGTCATTCCGTCCTTCGGCAGCACGCTCTCCGTCACCGAGGCGATCCGGGACTGACCGGTCATCTCCTCAGGTCGGCCAGGAGCGGCATGACGTCGCTGGCGAAGCGCTCGATCTGCTCCGAACGCTGGTCATACGGGCCGACGAGATCGACGACGATGTGCCTTGCGCCCGCACGGTGGAACTCGGCTATGCGCTCGGCTACCTGTTCGCCCGTGCCGAGCGCCGCATAGCGCGCCGCCGCCTTGCGGAAGTCCATGGCGTAACGGCGGGACAGCGACTCGGTCGCGATGTCCAAGGCGCGCTCATAGCTGTCGTCGATGCGCGCGAACAGCAGATGGCCGGTGCCGAACGGCGCGTCTTCCCGCCCGGCCGCTTCCGCCGCGCCGTCGATTTCAGCCAGCGCGCGCGCAAACATCTCCGGCATCACCACATAGGAGACGTAACCGTCGGCGAGCCGCCCGGCGCGCCTCAGCGCCGGCGGCCGCCGTCCCCCGCACCAGATCGGCGGTCCGCCCGTCTGCCTTGGCGGAGGCAGCATCGGCACATCCTCGAAGGAGAAATGGCGCCCGCAATAGCTCGCCGGCCTTCCCGACCAGAGCGCGCGGACCGCCTCGATACTTTCGGTCAACCGGCGGCCCCGCTCCTCCCGGGGCACGCCGCAGACCTCGTATTCCTTCGGGAACTCGCCGCCGACGCCGACACCGAAGATGAAACGCCCTTCGGTCAGGTGGTCGAGCGTGGCCGTCATCTTCGCCACCGGGCCCGGATGGCGCAGCGGCAGCAGATAGACGCCCGTGCCGAAGACCAGCCGCCGGCTCGCCACCGCCGCCTGCGCGATCATCAGCAGGGGATCGAGAAACGGTATGGCGAAGGAAACATGGTCGCCCAGCCAGAGCTCGTCGAACCCTTTGGCATCCACGTCCTCGACGAAGGCCACGAGGTTGTCGATGCGCGGCTGCCACGGGCCGGTTTCGGCATCCCCCTGGCGGTGGATGGTCTGGATACCGAGTTTCAGTCCCTCTTCGAGCCGGAGCGCCATGCGCCTCCCTCCCCCGTGGCTGGCGTTTTGCGGTATAGAGCGTCATCCGCAGGGGAGACGCAATGCGATGAGCGCCTTTGCATCGCTCGTGGACGACCGCGCCGGCGAGGGCGTCTTCAGGGTGGACCGGGCCGTCTACACGGACCCCGAGGTTTTCGCCGCCGAGATCGAGACGATCTTCGAGGGCAACTGGATCTATCTCGCCCACGAGAGCCAGATCGCGTCGCCCGGCGACTATCTCGCCGTCTGGATGGGCCGGCAGCCGGTGATCGTCAACCGGCGGGCCGACGGCTCTGTCGGCGCCATGCTGAACGCCTGCGCTCATCGCGGCGCCCGCCTGACGCCCACCCGGCAGGGCAAGGCGACCACGTTCGTGTGCCGCTATCACGGCTGGTGCTACGACACCTTCGGCGCCTGCACAAAAATCAAGGACGAGCGGACCTCCGCATTGCCCGCCGGGGCCTCGCGGGCGGATTTCGCCCTCAAGACGGTCCCGCTGCTGGAGAGCTACAAGGGCTTCATTTTCGGCTCGCTCAATGCCGATGCGCCGCCGCTCGCCGAGCATCTGGGCGAGGCTCTTCCGGTCATCGACCTGCTTGCGGACCAGTCGCCGGACGGCATGGAGGTGGTTCCGGGCCAGGCGAGCTACGTCGTGGACGGCAATTGGAAGCTCCAGACCGAAAACGGCGTGGACGGCTACCATGTCTCCACCGTGCACCGGAACTTCGTCACCACGATCCAGCGCCGCGACCTGAGCTCGGGCGCGACCGGCGCCAGGCGCACCGACAACACGCGCTTCATGGGCAAGACCCGCAATGGCTGCTACGACCTCGGCAACGGCCACAACCTGATCTGGACCGAACGGGGGATGCCGGAGTCGGCGCCGCTCTGGGAAGCGCGCGACCGCCTTTTGCCGCTTGTCGGCGAACGCAAATGGAAGTGGATGTGCGCGCGGGGTCGCAACCTGCTGCTCTTCCCGAACGTCTTCCTCATGGACCAGTCGTCCACCCAGATCCGCGTCATCCGCCCGATTTCGCCGAGCCGCACCGAAGTCACGGTCCATTGCATCGCGCCGAAGGGCGAGAGCCGCGCCGCACGGACGGCGAGGCTCTCGAAGTTCCGCGATTTCTTCCTGATGAGCGGGCTTGCCACGCCCGACGATTCGGCCGCGCTGGAGGACACGCAGGCCGGATGCGAAGGCCGCCTCGACCGCTGGAACGACCTCTCGCGCGGCTTTTCCGCCATGCTCGACGGCGGCGACGACGCGGCGTCCGACCTCGGCATCCGGCCGGTTTCCACCAGCCCGCGCTGGGACCATGAAACGCTCTATCACGGCCAATACCGCCAGTGGCGGCGCCTGATGGCCCGCGCCGACAGGACGGCCGCGTGAAGATCGACCCGGACCTGCAACTCGCCGTCGAGCGCGTCATCCATCTCGACGCCTGGCTGCTGGACGAACGCCGCTTCGAGGACTGGCTGGCGTTGTTCACGGACGATGTGACCTTCTGGGTGCCCGCCTGGACCGGAGAGGAAACGCTCTCCCGCGACCCCGAAACCGAACTCGCGCTCATCTACATCAAGGGCAAGGAAGGCCTCGACGACCGGGTGTTCCGCATCGGCACGCGCGACAGCTACGCCTCGCTGCCGATGCCGCGTTCGTGCCATGTGGTCGGCAATGTGCTGATCCTCTCCGCCGAAGAGAGCGAGATTGAAGCCGTCGCGTCCTGGACGGTGCATCAATATGCCACGCTCAAGGGCGCGCGCGTGCATGGCGGGCGCTACCGTTACCGGCTTCGCCGCGAGGACGGCGAATGGCGGATCGCCGCCAAGACGGTCATTTTCCTGAACGACGGGGTCGATGTCGCCCTGGATATCTACAATGTCTGAGCCGATCGCGCCGCCGAAGGGCCTTCGTTTCGCGGTCGATTACGGGCCGCTGCTGGTCTTCTTCGTCACCTACTACGCCGCCGGCATCATGTGGGCGACGGCGGCGATCATGGCGGCGACATCCGTCATGCTGGCCGTCTCCTGGTATTTCGAACGCCGCCTGGCCCCCCTGCCACTGGTGACGGCGGGGCTGGTCGCGGTGTTCGGCGGGCTGACCCTGCTGCTTGCGGACGAGACGTTCATCAAGATGAAGCCGACCATCGTGAAGGCGTTCATCGCCGCCGTGCTGCTCGGCGGCCTCGCCTTCGGGAAACCGCTGCTGAAGCCGCTGTTCGGCGCGGTCTGGAAGATCGACGACGACGGATGGCGCAAGCTGACCTTGCGCTTCGGGCTGTTCTTCGTCGCCATGGCGGTGCTGAACGAGATCGTCTGGCGCACGCAGTCCACGGACTTCTGGGTCAACTACAAGCTGTTCGGCACGATCGGCCTCACATTCGCCTTCTCCCTGACCCAGATACCGGTCTTCCGGCGCCACTGGGTCGAGGAACCCGCGGAGAGCGGCTGACCGTCCCGGTTTCAGGCGGCTCGCTGCGCTGTCTCCAGTAAATCGTTAACAACGCGCTCCAGGTGGTTGAGGGTGTTGCATTCACGCAGGAGATCGCAATAGGGCCGGTAGCGGCGCATCTCGCTGTCTCCCGTGCCCCAGAGCGGCGGCGGCTCTGGGTTGAGCCAGATGAGCCGCTTGCAGCGTTCATGCATCTCCTTGAGATATGCGGCCTTCGGATCGGTGTTGTTCGACCGGGCGTCTCCAAGAATGATGATCGTCGTGTTCCGGTCCACATCGGCCAGGAAACTCTCGCGGAAATTGGTGAGCGACTCGCCATAGTCCGTCGGCATGTATCCGACCTTCTGCATCACCTTGTCGGCCGCCGTATCCGCAATGTTGTCCTTGAAGTGTTCCGAGACCTCGATCAGGTAGCCGGAAAAGGCGAAGCTGCGAATGTCGTGCAGGAGCTCGTGCAGCTCGTAGAGGAACTGCAGCAGGAACCGCGCGACGCTCGCCACGGAGCCGCTGACGTCGCAGATCGCCATGACGCGGGGCCGGTCGAGCTTGCGCTTCTTCCATTCCAGCTCGAACAGCACGCCGTCATTGCCGTAATTGCGGCGCATGGTGCGGCGGATGTCGAGCTGGCCCCGGTTCTTCATCTTGCGCCGGCGGGAATGCAGCGCCACCAGCCGGCGGCAGATCTTCTCGACGATGCGGCGC
>JAJEAZ010000440.1 GCA_022824105.1 Alphaproteobacteria bacterium | reverse complement strand
GAGGGCAACTGGATCTATCTCGCCCACGAGAGCCAGATCGCGTCGCCCGGCGACTATCTCGCCGTCTGGATGGGCCGGCAGCCGGTGATCGTCAACCGGCGGGCCGACGGCTCTGTCGGCGCCATGCTGAACGCCTGCGCCCATCGCGGCGCCCGCCTGACGCCCACCCGGCAGGGCAAGGCGACCACGTTCGTGTGCCGCTACCACGGCTGGTGCTACGACACCTTCGGCGTCTGCACGAAGATCAAGGACGAGCGCACCTCCGCATTGCCTGCCGGGGCCTCGCGGGCGGATTTCGGCCTCAAGACGGTCCCGCTGCTGGAGAGCTACAAGGGCTTCATCTTCGGCTCGCTCAATGCCGATGCGCCGCCGCTCGCCGAGCATCTGGGCGAGGCTCTTCCGGTCATCGATCTGCTTGCGGACCAGTCGCCGGATGGCATGGAAGTCGTTCCGGGCCAGGCAAGCTACGTCGTGGACGGCAATTGGAAGCTCCAGACCGAAAACGGCGTGGACGGCTATCATGTCTCGACCGTGCACCGGAACTTCGTCACCACGATCCAGCGCCGCGACCTGAGTTCCGGCGCGACCGGCGCCGGGCGCACCGACAATACCCGCTTCATGGGCAAGACCCGCAATGGCTGCTACGACCTCGGCAACGGCCACAACCTGATCTGGACCGAGCGGGGGATGCCGGAATCGGCCCCGCTCTGGGAAGCGCGCGACCGCCTTTTGCCGCTTGTCGGCGAGCGCAAGTGGAACTGGATGTGCGCGCGCGGGCGCAACCTGCTGCTCTTCCCGAACGTCTTCCTCATGGACCAGTCCTCGACGCAGATTCGGGTCATCCGCCCGATTTCGCCGAGCCGCACGGAAGTCACGGTCCATTGCATCGCACCGAAGGGCGAGAGCCGCGCCGCACGGACGGCGAGGCTCTCGAAATTCCGCGACTTCTTCCTGATGAGCGGGCTTGCCACGCCCGACGATTCGGCCGCGCTCGAGGATACGCAAGCGGGGTGCGAAGGCCGCCTCGACCGCTGGAACGACCTCTCGCGGGGCATTGCCGCCATGCTCGACGGCGGCGACGACGCGGCGTCCGACCTCGGCATCCGGCCCGTTTCCACCAGTCCGCGCTGGGACCATGAAACGCTCTATCACGGACAATACCGCCAGTGGCGGCGCCTGATGGCGCGCGCCGACAGGACCGCCGCGTGAAGATCGACCCGGCCCTGCAGCTTGCCGTCGAGCGCGTCATCCATCTCGACGCCTGGCTTCTGGACGAACGACGGTTCGAAGACTGGCTGGCGCTGTTCACCGAGGATGTGACCTTCTGGGTGCCCGCCTGGACCGGAGAGGAAACGCTCTCCCGCGACCCCGAAACCGAACTCGCGCTCATCTACATCCGGGGCAAGGAAGGCCTCGACGACCGGGTCTTCCGCATCGGCACACGCGACAGCTACGCCTCGCTGCCAATGCCGCGATCGTGCCATGTGGTCGGCAATGTGCTGATCCTCTCCGCCGGGGAAAGCGAGGTCGAGGCCGTCGCGTCCTGGACGGTGCATCAATACGCCACGCTCAAGGGCGCGCGCGTGCATGGCGGGCGCTACCGCTACCGGCTCCGCCGCGAGGACGGCGAATGGCGGATCGCCGCCAAGACGGTCATTTTCCTGAACGACGGGGTCGATGTCGCCCTGGATATCTACAATGTCTGAACCGAACGCATCGCCGAAGGGCCTTCGCTTCGCGGTCGATTACGGGCCGCTGCTGGTCTTCTTCGTCACCTACTACGCCGCCGGCATCATGTGGGCGACGGCGGCGATCATGGCGGCCACTACCGTCATGCTGGGCGTCTCCTGGTATTTCGAACGGCGTCTGGCGCCCCTGCCGCTGGTGACGGCGGGGCTGGTCGCGGTGTTCGGCGGGCTGACCCTGCTGCTTGCGGACGAGACCTTCATCAAGATGAAGCCGACCCTCGTGAAGGCGTTCATCGCCGCCGTGCTGCTCGGCGGCCTCGCCTTCGGGAAACCGCTGCTGAAGCCGCTTTTCGGCGCGGTCTGGAAGATCGACGACGACGGATGGCGCAAGCTGACCTTGCGTTTCGGGCTGTTCTTCGTCGCCATGGCGGTGCTGAACGAGATCGTCTGGCGCACGCAGTCCACGGATTTCTGGGTCAACTACAAGCTGTTCGGCACGATCGGCCTCACATTCGCTTTCTCCCTGACCCAGATACCGGTATTCCGGCGCCACTGGGTCGAGGAGCCCGCGGAGAGCGGCTGACCGCCCCGGTTTCAGGCGGCTCTCTGCGCTGTCTCAAGCAAGTCATTAACAACACGCTCCAGATGATTGAGGGTGTTGCATTCACGCAGAAGATCGCAATAGGGTCGGTAGCGGCGCATTTCGCTGTCTCCCGTGCCCCAGAGCGGCGGCGGTTCGGGATTGAGCCAGATGAGCCGCTTGCAGCGCTCGTGCATCTCCTTCAGGTATTCTGCCTTCGGGTCGGTGTTGTTCGACCGCGCGTCGCCCAGAATGATGATCGTCGTGTTGCGGTCCACATCGGCCAGGAAGCTCTCGCGGAAATTGGTGAGCGACTCGCCGTAGTCCGTCGGCATGTATCCGACCTTCTGCATCACCTTGTCGGCGGCCTCGTCCGCAATGTTGTCCTTGAAGTGCTCCGAGACCTCGATGAGGTATCCGGAAAAGGCGAAGCTGCGAATGTCGTGCAGGAGCTCGTGCAGCTCGTAAAGGAATTGCAGCAGGAACCGCGCGACGCTCGCCACGGAGCCGCTGACGTCGCAGATCGCCATGACGCGGGGCCGGTCGAGCTTGCGCTTCTTCCACTCCAGCTCGAACAGCACGCCGTCATTGCCGTAATTGCGGCGCATGGTGCGGCGGATGTCGAGCTGGCCCCGGTTCTTCATCTTGCGCCGGCGGGAATGCAGCGCCACCAGCCGGCGGCAGATCTTCTCGACGATGCGGCGC
>JAJEAZ010000718.1 GCA_022824105.1 Alphaproteobacteria bacterium | reverse complement strand
GGGTGCACGACAATTTTGTTCGGTTTTTTTTGAGAATGATGGAGTGGGGGTGTTTTGATCGCTTATCTGGTTTAATATGGTTGTACTAGATGGCGGGGCGTGGTCCCTGTCCCACGATCATGGAGCAGGACGGTTCACATGGCAGACATTGAAAAGCTCATTGCGGCCCGCGACCGGGCCAGGGAGGAATTCCAGACGATCGGCGACATGCGTCCGGGGTCTCTGCAGGAAAACCTCACCCGCTGCGGCAAGCCGAACTGCCGCTGCGCCGAGGATGACGCAGCGCGCCATCCGGGGACCATCCTGACCAGATCGATCGACGGCAAGATCTCGTCGACGCGCCTTCGCCGGGGCGAGGTCGAGGAGGTCCGGGGTCTTCTGGACGAGCACCGGCGCTTCCGGGGCGTGGTGTCGGCCTTCGTGGCGGCCAGCGAGTCCCTGGCCGAGGCCAGGCGCCAGGAGAAGCGGGCTTCGGAGCCAAAAAAAGGGGGGTCTTCGCGGCGGCGATCGGGACGGAGGTCGCGGCCGACATCGACCGGCTGATCGCCGGCTCGGCGGACGGGATCGACTTCGAGGTCCTGGAGCGGGTGGTCCGGGAGACTGCGCTGAGCACCGCGGCATCCCTGCTCGCCGCCCGGCTGAACGCCGACCTCTCGGACGGCGAGGAGCGGCGGCTGCCCTGCGCCTGCGGCGGCGCCGCGCGCCGTGCCGGGCGGCGGGACAAGACCATCACGACGGCCCTTGGGCCGCTGGCCCTGAAGCGGGCCTGGTATCACTGCGACGCCTGCGGCTGCGGGTTCAGCCCGCGCGACAGCGCGCTCGGCGTCGAGGGCCGGTCCCTGTCTCCGGGCGCCCTCCGCATGGTCGGCGTCACGGCGGCCGAGCTGAGCTTCGAGAAAAGCAGTACGCTGCTGCGGGAACTGGCCGGCCTCGCGATCGGTCCCAGGCAGGTCGAGCGTCATGCCGAAGCGCTGGGGCGCGAGATCGCGGACGACGAGCGGGAGGTCGTCGAGCCCGAGCCGGCCGAGGCCGCCACCCTCTACCTGGGGCTGGACGGCACCGGGATCCCGATGCGCGGGGAGGAGACCGCGGGCCGGGCCGGGAAGCAGGCCGACGGCACGAGCAAGACACGCGAGGTCAAGCTCTCCACCATCTGGTCGGCGGAAGCCCGCGACGCGAAGGGCCGGCCGGTTCGCGACGCCGGGTCCGCCAGCTACAACGCCGCCATCGAATCGATCGCCACCCGCGACACCGACAGCGAACTCGCCCCCTTCGTCAGCCGCGTGCTGCGCGAGATCGAGCGGCGCGGGTTCTTCGGCGTCGCGCGCCGGGTCGTCCTCGGAGACGGCGCGCCATGGATCTGGAACTTCGCCGAAGAGCATGTCCCGGACGCAATCCAGATTCTCGACGTGTTCCACGCCAAGGGCCATATCTTCGACGTCGCCAAGGCCCTGTACGGGCCGGAGAGCGACCTTGCGGCACAGTGGGGGAAGGTCCGGCGCGACCAACTCGACCAGGGGCGCCTCGATCTCGTCATCGAGGAACTCGACAGGCATGCGGACCGCTGCCCGGAGGCAAAGAGAAACATGGCCTACTTCAAGACAAACCGGGCACGCATGGACTATCCCCGGTTCCGGGAACAGAACTTGTGCGTCTCAACAGGCGTCGTCGAGGGCGCCTGCAAGTCCGTGATCGGAGGACGCATGAAACACGGCGGCATGCACTGGAGCCTCGACGGCGCCAATGACGTCATCGCTCTCCGCTGCTCCGTTCACAGCAACAGATTCGACGACTTCTGGGAGCGAAGGGCAGCCTGAAATCGCACGGCCTGCATAAAATTGTCGTGCACCCGAGCGCGTCCACCAAGACCGTCCTGCAGCGGGCGGGCCTGTCCATCCGTCTGCCGATCATCTGCGGTGCGTCCTTCCACTGACGATTCCGGGTTCCGCTCGATGCGCTGTCGTCCTGTTGCCCTCCATCGGCCGACGATCCCTGTCTTCGCATCCTGCGCAACGGTCTTGCCGCCGTCCCCATTCGCGCGCCTCGCACCGGCAGGAGGAGAGGTCGACAGTCTCGACGGCTTCAACGTGGCGTCCTGCCCGCCTGCCGCCATACCGGGTATTTCTGGCAAGCTACCGAGCAGGCGCTGGGTGCGGACATGCCGCTGAAGCTCCGTCGCGGCTGCGCTGTCATGGCGCTGTCCGGATTCCTGCGCTTCATCGCCAATGCCGGCCAAGACCGGGCGAAGGCGAACGCCAGCGTTGTCTGCCTCCGAAAGAGCGGAGGTGCGCTCAGTCCACCGCAATGCGGATGACCACGCCGCCCATCACGTCCCCGACCTCGAGGTCGGTGCGGGGGGAGTCCTTGTGGTTGTTGTGACAGACGACGCAGGCTTCGACGACCGCATGGTCGGGATAGACTGCGGTGAAATACCGCTCGCCTCCGAGTTCCTCCTCGCCATAGAAGGTTTCGTCGGGGTTGCCGGCCACGAATTCGAGGCCTTCCTTCTCCAGCGGCGTGCCCGGGCCGTTCTTCCTGTTGATCGGATTCAGCGAGAGCAGCGCGTAGGAGAACTCCTCGGTCTCGTCCATGACCTTTTCGGCGCCGAAGCGGAACATCTGCGCCGGCAGGGGCAATGCCGCATCGTCACCGAAATGCTCCGACGCGGTTATGATCTTCTCGTCTACCGTGAGGCGCTGAACCACCATGCGGGTATAGACTTCCCGATCTGCGGACATCACCCGATACAGCATGTCAGCCACCCGCTGGTATGGAAGCCCGTCCGCCGCGGCTGCCGCCGTCGCTGCTCCAAGGCCAAGCGCAAGCCCGGCCATCCAGAACGATTTTTGTTTCATCCTGCTGGTCCTCCCTGTGTTCGGGGCTCCGATTTGACGAATGCGCCCTTCAGTGCCCTTCAATTGCCGCCCTTCTGCTTTTGCGCCTCCGCCCGGCGTACCGCCCAATCGATGCTCTCGACATGGACCGCGGGCCGACCGGAGAAATTGCGGCGGATCAGGTCCACATCCGCCAGCGCGTCCAGAGAGAAGGCGAGGCCGTGGCAGTCGAGGCACACGGTCCGGATCATCTTCTCGTTCGGTCGCAGGTTGTCGTTCTGATTATGGTCGGTCGCGATCTTTCCGCGGCGCTCGATCTTGCCCATGTGGCAGGTGGCGCAACTTACGCCGGTGCCCGGCTCTGCCAGGCCGTTGCGCTCTGCCAGCCAGAGCGCGTGGTGGGGACTGTCGAAAAAGGCGCGGCTGTGCTCGTCGTCATGGCACGACGTGCAGGCTTCGACCGCGGCCTGTACGACATCGACCGCATGAGGTAGGTGGCAGGTGCCGCAGTCGAGCGCCCGGTGGGCGGCGTCGCTGCGCATGGGAAGCCGCGCCTCTCCGGCGGTCATGTGCTCGGGCACGGCCGGGTCCTCGAGCCATACCATGACCGTTTCCGGGAGCACGCCGTCGAGCCCCAGCCCCCTCAAGGCGCGGTGCGGATCGCGCGGCTTTGCGATCCGCGGATGCCAGCGCATGCCGTGCCGGCCCCTGACGAAGGTCCTTGCCTGCATCCTGTGGCAGTCTGCGCAGACCGACATTGCGGGCTCGTCAGCCCAATGGGCTTCGACCGCGTCCGGCGAGGCGTCCCTGGCGGCGGGCGCATGGCAGGCGCCGCAGTTGATTCCTGCCGCCGCGTGGCCGGATCGGGCCCAGTCTTCAAGGACGGCGGGATCGGCGAGCGCGGACGCGGGCGCCAAGGCGTCGCCTGGTCCGAGCGGCGTTCCTGCAGACTGCCCCTCCGCGCGGGCCCGTGCGGCAAGCGCGTGCATCGGGGTCGGCGCGAGCCAGGCCTCGCGGGAGTGCTTGACCAGGAAATCCTCATAGAGCGCGCGGTTGTCATGGTAGTTGTGGCAGCCGCTCGACGCGCAGCTGTCGAAGGTCAGGCCCGCGTGGCTCGGCCGTTCGATCCGCACGTCCTGTTCGCCCTCGGCGTGGCATGCCATGCAGAAATCCATCGCTACGGTGACCGCGCCCACCCTGGTGATCTCCGGGCGGTGCTCCACATGGCAGGTGGTGCAAAGACGCGCGTCGAGCCTGTCCCAATAGGCGGCCATTCTCGGGTTGCGGAAGGTCTTGCGCGGATGGCTGTCCTCGGCGGCCTTCAGCTCGTCCTCGTGACAGCCCAGACAGGACCCGTTCAGCGCCTTCTCGGCTGCGGCCGTATCGGCAAAGTTCGGGGTTCCGTGACAGGTTTCGCAGGATATCTCCAGCTGGTGGTGGGCGTCGGTCATGGCGCCGGCCGGCAATATCCGCCGGTCGCCGCTCACGAACATCGATGCCACGACGAAGGCGGAAGCGAGCAACGTCCCCGAAACAAGCCAAAATATGGTTCTCCGGGACATCGGCCGGTTCCCTCAGTACCGGTAGGCCGTGAGGATATGGACGATCAGAAGCGCCGGCAGCGGGCATATCGCCATGACGTGGAGCCACATCAGGTGACGGCGCAGCTTCGCGGGCCTGGCGATGCCGACCGCCCGCAGCCGGGACGGGGCGCCGGTGCAGATTTCGGCGAGCGCGCCCGAGAGCAGCACCGTGAGAAAACAGCCCATGAGCGCCGCATTGAGGTCGGAGCCCAGGCGAAACCCGGTATGGGCAAACAGGACGAGCACGCAGCCCACGCCGAGGACGAAATGGGAGAGCCTCCATCGATGGGAACGGGCGATCCGGGTGACCAGCCGCTTCCGGATGACGATGGCGACGGCGAGCCCCGCGACGGCGAGGCCGAGGATCAGATAGCCGCTCCATTGCCGCCAGATACCGTCGAACCAGAGATGTTCGAGCAGGTTCGGACCGTAGCTGTCCGGGAGCGGAACCCTCGGCGCGAGGAGCGTGACGGCGGCCGCGGCGCCGCCGAGGGTGGCGAGGGTCAGCCGCAGCTTCCTGAACCGGGCCGCCTCCGCCCGGGCCGCGAGAACGATCGTGCGCTGGATGTTGGCGATGGTGCCGGCGACTTCGCGCCCGATCAGGTCCATCTTGCGCAAGAGCGCGATCCGGGGCGCCGCTTCGCCGAGCGTCCGGTCGGGGAAGAGGTCGGGGAGAATCCGGCAGGCGTCCACCAGGCTCAGCAGGGCGACATCCCGGGGGTCGGGAATGGTGTCGGAGAGCACTTCCTCGATCCGCAGCTTGATCCCGTACATCGCGTCCCCATCGATCATCGGATAGCGGACGGGACGGAATACCCACAGGAAAGGCTCTTCCTTTCTTTCCAGGATTCCCCGCTGCGCGAGGCTGGCCAGCGCCTGCTCGCGAACGGTCTCGGCATCGTCCGTGGACAGCTCTCGGATCCAGGTCGCAGCATCCACCGTGTCCGCGCGCGCCGCGATCTTTTCGAGGATGCGGTCGAGGAAAGGCATTCCGGTCGGCGCTTGATCGGTCACCACGAGTGCCTGCAGGTCGGTGTCGATCCTGTACGCGAACGCCAGGTCCAACAGCGCCGCGCCCGCCAGAGCGCAGTCGAAGGCATGCCTGTCCACCGGAAGGAACGCGCCTTCCTCGTCGCCCAGCAGCAGCAGGACTTCTTCCGTGAATGTCAGCATGCCCCCGCTCCGCGAAGGTCGCTCGGTTGCGCGGCCTCCGATCCCGGTCACGGCGTGTTCGGTGGAAGAACCGCACGGAGCGCCGGATTGTTCTCGACCAGGTCCCGGACGCTGTAACGGTCCAGGACCGAGAAAAACGCCTCCTCAGCCTCGACGAGAACTTGCCGGTAAATGCAACTCGAAGCAATCCGGCAGGCACCGGCGCCGTCGGGGAAGCACTCGGCGAGCGGGATCGTCCGCTCGATATGACGCGCCACCGCGCCCACCGAAATCGTCTCCGCCGGTCTGGCCAGCCTCAGCCCGCCGCCCTTGCCGCGTACCGTCTCGATAAACCCGGCGCAGCCGAGTTCCCATGCGACCTTGGCCAGGTGGCTCTTCGACACCCCGTAGCGCTTCGCGATCTCGGGCACGGTGGCGAGGCCCCCGCCGTTCACGGCGAGATACATCAGCACGCGAAACGCGTAATCGGTGCGGTCGGTCAGCCGCATCAGTAGATGTCGAACGGAAAATATCGGGCGTTGATTTTCCTGTAGGTGCCGTCGGCGAGGATCGCCCGGAGCGCCCGGTTGAGGTGCCGGCGCAATGCGTCGTCCTCCTTGCGGACGGCGATGCCGATGCCCTCGTCGAGGCGGTAAGTATCGCCTGCATAGGCGAAGCCCGCGCCCTCGGGGCCTTTGAGCCACTTCCAGAAGCCGAGCGCATCGCCGAACACCGCGTCCACGCGGCCTTCGATCAGCGCCCGGTCGAGCGCCCCCTGGTCGGCGTACAGCCTTATGTCGGCAAACTTCGAGCGGTTGTCTTCCAGCCAGTCCGAGGCGATCGTCGCGCGCATCGCGCCCACGGTCCGGCCCGCCGGGTCTTCGGGATCGAAGTCCGAGCCTTTCCGGACCACGAAGCGAACGCCGCTGCTGTAGTAGCGATCTGTGAACGCGACCTGCCGGCGGCGCTTCTCAGTGATCGACATGCTGGAAACGATGGCGTCGAACCTGTCGGCCAGCAATGCCGGGATCAGACCCTCCCATTCCTGGCGGACGAACGCACATTCGGCCTTCATGCGCGCACAGAGCGCAAGCGCGATATCGATGTCGAAGCCGACAAGCCGGTCGGCATCGTCGGTGTCGCTGAACGGCGGGTAGGCGGGATCGACACCGATGCGGAGCCTGTCCGGCACCGTGTCCTCGCCGAACGCAGGTGCAAACGACAGCAGAACGAGGACCAGCGCTGCGGCCAGCTTCTTCATGGGGCCTCCGATCTTGCGGTCACTTTACGCCGTCGGCGCAGCCGCCGACAGCGGTCGCGGGTTTGCAATCCCCGGTCGTCGCCATTGAGAGGAAAGGCAAATGAGGCGAAGCCTGTGGCAGGGATTCGACGCGAAGCGTCTGTTCCTGAAGTGGAAGAACGACATGCCCAAGCCCCCCCTTGCCGCGGCACAACCCATCGAGCACTCAAAGCGTGCAAGACAACCTGCGATGTCCGAGACGCCACACTCGGGCAAATGCCCGCCTCATCGCTCATGCGCCGAGCCGGAAGACATCGATCTCGCCGGCGCGGCCCTTGACAGGATGCTTGCCGGCCGACTCCGGATGGAAGTCCGGGCCGAGTTCTGCCGCCGTCGCAGCGCTGATGAGGACGGTCGTTTCGCCGCCTTCGGGATACAGCGTCTTGCCAAGCTGTTCGAGACGCTGGCCGACATTCACGGCGTCGCCGATGATGGTGTAGTTGATGCGGCCGGGTGCGCCGATGTTGCCGACCGTGGCGCTGCCGGTATGGATGCCGATGCGGATGCCGAGTGGCGCCTCGCCCTGCGCTCGCCGCTGGACATTCTCGGCCCTGATACCGTCGGCGATGGCCAGCGCTGCGCGACAGGCCCGTTCGGCGGCGTCCGGCTGGGCGTCCGGCGCGCCCCAGAAGGCCATCACCGAATCTCCGATGAACTTGTCGACCGTGCCCTCCTCGGACTCGATGCAACCGGCGACGATCTCGAAGTGGCGGTTGACCAGGGCCGCGACGGCCGGGGCCGACAGGTGCTCGGCGACCGACGAGAACCCGGCAATGTCGGTGAACATG
>JAJEAZ010000721.1 GCA_022824105.1 Alphaproteobacteria bacterium | reverse complement strand
CCGCCGGCGGCACGGTCATGCGCGACCTGTTCGCCGAAGAATACGAGCACGGCGTCTGGTTCGAGGACCCGGTGCTGCTGGAGAAACTCGCCCTGGCGAAACTCCAGGCCGCCGCCGACGAGTTGTCGACGCGCTGGAAGTGGGCCGTCCCGATGATAGAAGTCGCCTGGGGCGACACCGCCCGCTACGGCCGCATCGAGCCCCAACCCGGCGCGCCGACCGACGAGGAGCGGGCCGAGGTCGAGAAGCTGGAGGCCCGGCAGGCCGAACTATCCGAACTCGACGACCATGAATGGATCGAGGAACTGGTAGCCGAAGCCGAAGCCATCGAGACCCGCCTCGACGAGATCGAGGGCGCCGTCGAGGCGCGGGCGGTGTTCCGCCGCGAGGACTTCGCGATGGCGGGCTGCATCGTCACGATCGACCGCGACGGCAATCTCCAGGTCGTCCAGGGGCTGGTGAAGCCCGAGGACATGCCGAAGCCGGAAGAGACCGGCGATGGCGGCGAGACGGCCGGCAACGGCCACGACCCGGACGCCGCGGCCCATGGCGTCCACACGGCCGGTCATGGCGATCGCACCGCCCGCCCGTCGGTCAATCCGTCCGTCAATCCGTCCGTTTCGGGGCCGATGGCGCCGCCGAAGGACCGCGAGGCCGAGGCGCGCAAGGAGGCCGGCGTCGGCATCGGGCTCGCCGACGACCTGCGCTCGATCCGCACCGCGCTGGTCAAGGCCAAGCTCGCCGGCGACTTCGAGGCCGCCTTCGACCTTGCGCTGTTCCAGATGGGCCGCACGGTGTTCATGCCGGGCTACCGCGACCACGCCCTCGACATCGCGGTCAAGGAGACCCCGGACCGGCCCAACATCCGCATGAACGATGCCGACTTCGCCGACTGGTCTCCGGGCGAGGCGATGCTGGCGGACCGCTCGCACCTGCCGTTCGACTGGCTGGAGATCGAGGACGGCGGCGAGTCCTTTGCGGCGCTCAGGGCCTTGCCCCGGACCGAGAAGGAGGCGCTGTTCGCAGCCTGCGTCGCAAGGACGGTGAAGGGCCAGCTCGCGTTCGAGCCCGACGCGCGTCCCGAGCTCGAAGCCACGGTGGCCCGGCTCGACATCGACTTCGCCAGGCATGTCCGCCCGACGGCGGCGATGCTGTGGTCGCGCGTCCCCAAGGCACGCGTCCTCGACATCGCCCGCACGGTGTTCGGTCTGCCCTGGGCGTCGGCGCGGTCCAAGTACAAGAAGCCCGCGCTTGCCGAAGCGATGGAGGCGGCCTTCGCCGCCGGCGACCCGCCGGTCGGCGTGAGCGCCGCGATGCACGCCAGGGCGCTGGCCTGGACGCCGCCCGGCTTCGCCGCGTTCGACGCCGGGCGCACCGACGACGAGGCGGACGCTGCGGCTCAGGCGGAGGTGGGGCAGGCTGCAAGTACCGCTCCGGCCGGGTCCGCCGCGACCCTTGAACCCGCGGAGCCGGAACCCGCGGAGCCGGCCGCCCGGTCGGGGTCCGTGGAGGCTGCGCCGGAAACGGAACCGTCGCAGGGCGATGGACCTGAGACCGGCAACGGCCCCGCCGGGTCCGCGCTCGAACCGGACGAGGCCGCCGCGGCCCCGGCCCCCGGCGCCAGCGGCGACGAGCCGGGGGATGGACAGCCCGAGCCGTCCATTGCCGACGCCATCGACGCAATGAACGCGGTGCCCACCGCTGACGGCGGGCCGCGCGCGATCGTGCATGGCGTCGGCGCCGCCAACGGCCACGACGCGCCGCCGGACCCCTTGGAGATCCCCGAGTTCCTCCGCCGGGTTCAATAGCCGACCGCAGGCCCCCGTCAGATCGCCCCGCCAGCGCACTGCCCCCGGTTCCAGGGCCGGGGCAGGTGCCGGCGGGGTGCTTCCGTTTCCGCAATAGCATGGAGGTCCGTCCATGACCCGGACGATCCGAGCCCGCATCCACGAATCCGCCGTGAAGCGGGTCACCCGCATCTACGCCGCCACGCTGGCCGACATCTTCGCCGAGACCCTGCAGAACAGCCGCCGCGCCGGCGCCACCCGCGTCCGCATCGCGGTCGCCGGGCTTCCCGGCCGGGCGGCCGAACCGCGCGGCCCGCAATTCTCCGTCACCGTCGCCGACGACGGCGCCGGCATCGCCGATCCCGCCGTGCTGCTGAGCTTCGGCGAGAACGGCTGGGACGACGCGACGGTGCGCCGCGAGGACGCCGCCGGTTTCGGCTTCGCCAGCCTTGCCCGCCGTAACTGCACGGTGTCGTCCAGGCCGCGTTCGCCCGACGGGCAAGTGTTGCCCGGCTGGCGCGTCAAGCTCGAACCGGCGCATTTTCTCGGGGAGACCGAGGCCCAGGTACATGCCGACGATACGGCCCCGTATCCCTGGGGGACGTCGATTTCGTTCGAGGCGACCGAATCCGTCGAGGCCATCCGCTGCGCGGCCGAGAACGCCGCCCGCCATTATCCGCTGCCGGTGGTCTTCGAGGACCGCATCGAAGCACACACCGCCGCCGAAGCGCTGCCGCGCCGGGCCTTCCTCGACGGCGCGGTCCATGCCGAGCCCTGGCGCGGCCTCGTCTTCGGGGTCTTCAACAGCCGCCATGACGGCTACAACGACCCCGACCTCAACTTCTTCGGCCTCACCCTGCCGGTGAGGCTGCCGGCCGTCGAGACCGTCAACGGCCCGGCCTGGAGCGTGCTGGCGGACATCGACGACTGCCCCGATCTCGAACTGGTCCTGCCGGCCCGCAAGGAGGCGGTCGAGAACGCCTTCCTCAAGGACATGCGGGAAGCCGCACGGCTCGCGATCTACCGCGCCATGGCGGCCGATCCCGATCCGCGACCCGCCTTCGAGGACCGGGAGAGGGCGCGCGAGGCCGGCATCGACATTGCAACGCCGCCGGCCGTGCTGCGGCCCTGGCGGCCCCCGGTCGCCGACTGCAACCACTGGCGCGAGCCGCCGAAGCTCGCCCAAGCCGGGCCTGACTCATCGGG
>JAJEAZ010000515.1 GCA_022824105.1 Alphaproteobacteria bacterium | reverse complement strand
CTGCCCGTGCGCGAGGTCGCGCGGCGGGTGGAACGCGATGTAAAGGCCGTCCACCGGGACATGGCCGCGCTCGTCAGGGCCGGACTCCTCGACCGCGGCGAGGGCGGCCGTATGAGCTTCCCCTATGACGGCGTCCGCATGGAAGTGGACCTGATGCGCGCCGCCTGACGGGACGGCTTCCGGCGGGTTTGTCCGTGCGATAAAGAGGGGCTTGCAATGCTGCGCATCCGGGCTAACCTTGCATCGGCCTCCGCGATGCAGTTGTTGCAGCGGAGCCGGAACGACGCGAATGAGAGCCCGTTGGCCTGGCGTCGTTCGTCACCGCCTCTAGATACAGAGAGCACATGAAGCAAAACCTGCCACCGCGCCGCTCACGCGGCCGCAGCAACATGCGGAGCGGGCGTGCGCCCGCCCACCGCAACCAGGCCCTCGAAAGCAATGGACCGGAAGGACGGGTGCGCGGCACTGCGCAGCAGATCCTCGACCGCTATCTCGCGATGGCGCGCGACGCCCAGTCGAGCGGCGACTCCGTGCTGGCCGAGAACCTGTTCCAGCATGCCGAGCACTATCAGCGCCTGGTAGCCCAGTTCGCGCCGCCCCAGCAGCAGCCGGCGCAGCCGGATGCTCAGCGCAGCGGCGATACCGGGTCCGAGTCGGAGTCCGAGGGACGGCCCGACCGGGACGCCGCGGACCGGCCCCCGACGGCAGAGGCATCCGAGCAGGCCGGCGTCCGGCCGCGCCGCCGCCGCCGCCAGCGCAACGCCCCCGCTGAAGAGGCCCCGGCGGAAAGCGCCCCGGCCGCGGAAAACGGCGGCGGGACGCCGGAATCGGAAAGCGCCCCGACCCAGGAAGCCGTCGCAGACGTCGCCTGACTTTCGGTTCCGGACGGCGGAGGGCGACATCTTGCGCCTGTCGCCGTCCGTTCCCATATCCGTCTTCGTGCGGGAGCGGTGCGTAGGTTACGGCTCTCCCGCCTGACGCTCGCGTCTGGAGACGGAGACAAAGATGGATTTCGAGACCTACACCGAACGCGCGCGCGGCTTCGTCCAGGCGGCGCAAAGCATGGCGCTCGCCGCAGAGCATCAGCGCTTCGTTCCCGAACACATACTCAAGGTCATGCTCGACGACCCCGAGGGCATGGCAAGCGGCCTGATCGGACGCGCGGGCGGCGACCCGGCCAAGGCCCGGGCAGCGGTCGAAAGAGCGCTCGCAGCGCTGCCGGTCGTCAGCGGCTCGGGCGCAGGCGGGCTGCATCTGGCGCCGGAGACCGCGCGCCTGTTCGAAACGGCGCGCAAGACGGCGCAAAAGGCCGGCGACAGCTTCGTCACCGTGGAGCGCCTGTTGCAGGCAATGGCGATGGCATCGGGCCCGCTCAGGGAAGCGGGCGTAGACGCCAAGGCGCTTGAGCGCGTCATTGCGGAGCTTCGCAAGGGCCGCACCGCCGACAGCGCCAATGCCGAATCGGGGTTCGATGCGCTCGCCAGATACGCCCAGGACCTGACCGAGGCGGCGCGCGCCGGCAAGCTCGACCCCGTGATCGGACGCGACGAGGAGATCCGGCGTGCGATCCAGGTGCTCTCGCGACGCACCAAGAACAACCCCGTGCTGATCGGCGAGCCAGGCGTCGGCAAGACCGCCATCGCCGAGGGACTGGCCCAGCGGATCGTGAATGGCGACACGCCCGAGGGGCTGCGGGACAAGCGGCTGATCGCGCTCGACCTCGGCGCGATGATCGCCGGCGCGAAATATCGCGGCGAGTTCGAGGAGCGGCTGAAGGCCGTGCTGGCCGAAATCAAGGCGGCCGAGGGCGAGATCGTCGTCTTCATCGACGAGTTGCACACGCTGGTCGGCGCCGGCAAGGCCGACGGCGCGATGGACGCCTCCAACATGCTCAAGCCCGCGCTCTCGCGCGGCGAACTGCACTGCATCGGCGCGACCACGCTCGACGAATACCGCCAGCATATCGAGAAGGACGCGGCGCTGGCGCGGCGCTTCCAGCCGGTGTTCGTCGGCGAGCCCGACGTGGAGGACACTATCTCGATCCTGCGCGGGCTGAAGGAGAAGTACGAGGTCCATCACGGCGTGCGCATCACCGATGGCGCGCTTGTGGCGGCGGCGACGCTCTCCAACCGCTACATCACTGACCGCTTCCTGCCCGACAAGGCCATCGACCTGGTGGACGAGGCGGCCAGCCGGCTCCGCATGCAGATCGATTCCAAGCCCGAGGCGGTTGACGAACTCGACCGGCGGATCATCCAGCTCAAGATCGAGCGGGAAGCGCTGAAGAAGGAAACCGACGATGCCTCGCGTGGACGCCTCGAAAGGCTGGAGCAGGAATTGGCCGGTCTGGAGGAACGCTCCGGCGCGCTGACCCTGCAATGGAAACAGGAAAAGGACGCCATCGACGGCGCCAAAGGTGTGAAGGAAGAGCTGGAACGCGCAAGGCTGGAACTGGACGCGACCCAGAGGCGCGGCGAACTGGAGCGCGCCAGCGAACTGCGTTTCGCCGTCATCCCGGACCTGGAGAGGCGTATCGCCGAGACGAACGGGCGGCGGGAAGGCCGCCTGCTTGAGGAGGAAGTCAGCGGCGAGCATGTCGCGGGCGTCGTCTCCCGCTGGACCGGCGTGCCCGTGGCGCGGATGCTCGAAGGCGAGCGCGAGAAGCTCCTGCAGATGGAAGAACGCCTGCACGCGCGCATCGTCGGCCAGGACCAGGCCGTCTCGGCTGTCTCGGAAGCGGTGCGCCGCGCAAGGGCCGGCCTGCACGACCCGACGCGGCCGGTGGGCTCGTTCCTCTTCCTCGGGCCGACCGGCGTGGGCAAGACCGAGCTTTGCAAGGCGCTCGCGGAGTTCCTGTTCGACGACGATGCGGCCATGCTGCGGCTCGACATGTCGGAATATATGGAGAAGCATGCCGTTTCCCGCCTGCTCGGCGCGCCGCCCGGCTATGTCGGCTATGAGGAAGGCGGCTCGCTGACCGAGTCGGTGCGCCGGCGGCCCTATCAGGTTGTGCTGTTCGACGAGGTGGAGAAGGCGCATCCCGACATCTTCAACGTCCTGCTCCAGGTGCTCGACGACGGACGCCTGACCGACGGGCACGGCCGGACGGTGGATTTCCGCAACACGATCCTTGTCATGACCTCCAACCTCGGCAGCGAGGTGTTCGCGGACGCCAGCGAGGCCGCGATGCACGGGCCGATGGTGGACCGGGTGATGAATGTCGTCCGCGGCCATTTCCGGCCGGAGTTCCTGAACCGGCTCGACGAGATGGTCGTCTTCCACCGCCTGGAGCGCGGGCAGATGGCCGGGATTGTCGCGATCCAGCTAGAGGATTTGCGCAAGCTGCTGGCCGACCGCGACATCGCGCTCGACTTCGACCCGGCGGCGGTGGAATGGCTGGCCGATACGGGCTTCGACCCGGTCTATGGCGCGCGCCCGCTGAAGCGCGTGATCCAGACCCACCTCCAGAACGCCCTCGCGAGGCGGATTCTGGAAGGCGACGTACAGGACGGCGACCGCGTGGAAGTCGGCGTCGAAGGCGGCGGGCTGGTAATCCGGGCCAGCCGCCCGGCGATGGATGCGGCATGACGGGACCGCGGAAATCCGAACCGGAACGGCCTGTCGGCCCGGGCAATGTCGATTCGCAGAGATTGCGCATCGACCAAGATGGTCGACTCGTCATTCCTGCCGACATGCGTGCGGCGATGCTGGTCGACAAGACCGGCATCTTGACCGCGCGCGTGGTCGACGGGGAACTGCGGTTACTTGCGCCGAAAGCGGCCGTCGCCCATTTGCAACGGATGGTGCGCGAGGCGCGGCCTGAAGGGGTTTCCATGGCCGATGAACGGATCGCCGAACGTCGCGCGGAAGAGCGCCGCGAGGCCGACGGGTAGCGGACCTTCCAAGGCAGAAGCATTTCGGATTGGAAGGCATGTCCGACCGATCCGAAACACCTCTCCTCTATTCACCCCTGAAGTTCGGTCGGCGTTTCTCGACGAAGGAGGCGACGCCCTCGGCGAAATCGGCGCTCATGCGCAGCCGCCCGTAGGCCTGGCCCTCGATCTCCATGGCCTGTTCGAGCGGCGCGTTCTCGCCGGCGTTGAACACCTGCTTCAGCGTGCGCTGGGCGAGCGGGGAGAAACGGCGCAACTCCTTCACCAGCGCGTCCGTCGCCGCTTCGAGTTCCGCGTCCTCGACAAGCTCGCAGGCGAGGCCCCAGTCATGGGCCTCCCGCCCGGTGATCCTGCGGGCGCGCATCGCCACGTTCTTGGCCCGCGAAATGCCGATCATGCGCTGCAGCCGGGCCGAGCCGCCGGAGCCCGGAATCATGCCGAAATTGATCTCCGGCAGCGCAAGCCGGGCCGTTTCGGTCACGATGCGGAAATCGCAGGCGAGCGCGAGTTCGAAGCCCACGCCCATGCAGAAGCCGCGCATGGCGGCGATCACGGGTTTCGAGCAGCGCTCGGCGGCGGCGATGTTCTTGTGAAGCTGCGAAACCGTCTCGGGGCTCGCTTCCATGAAGCCCGGAATGTCGCCGCCGCTGGTGAAATGCTCACCCTCCCCCCGGACCACGACCACGCGCACCGCCGGGTCGCGGTCGAACGCCTCGAAGGCCGCGCGCAGAAGCGGGCGCTGCGCCATCCGCACGACATTGAGCGGCGGCCGGTCGAGCACGATGTCCGCGCGCTCATTCTCCGGGTCGAGTTCAATGCGGAATCCGTCGGTCTCGAGTGTCATGGCCGTTAGCCGTCCCTTGTCGCCGGTCGTCTCAATAGCCAAGCCGCCTGTCGCGGGCGGCGTCGTGCGGGTCACGGTCTTCCGGCGCGCCGTGCCCGCCGCCGCCGGAGGTCTGCAGCAGGATGCGGTCGCCGCGGCGCACGGGCAGGTTCGACACCTTCGAGCCGAGCTCGACCGCCTCGCCGTCCCGCGTCAGCACGGAGCGCCCGGGCGCCCCCGCACCGCCGCCGGCAAGCCCGTAGGGCGGAACCCGGAAGCGCTCGTAGTTGGTGGAGAACATGCCCTCTTCCCCGTCCAACCGGAACTCGCGCCGGAGGCCGAGCCCGCCGCGCCGCCTGCCCTCGCCGCCACTGCCGGGCGCCAGCCCGTATTCGGTGATCGTGAGCGGATAAAGGCTCTCCACCATTTCGATGGGCGTGTTGGCGAGATTGTGCAGGCAGGCCGATAGCGCATTGGCGCCGTCCGCGTCGGGATGCGCCCCCCAGCCGCCGACCTCGATGTCGAAATAGACCTCCGGCCGCCCGGACCGCCCCTTGAGGCCCAGCGCATAGACATAGCTCACGCCGTAATAGGCGGCGGAAATGCGCTCCGGCGCGGCCCGGCCGAGCGCCCCCAGCACGGTCGTCACGATCCGGTGCGCCGTCGCCATGCGGTTCGCCACCGGCGCGGGCGGCAGCGCATTGCAGATCGTGCCCTCGCGCGCCATGATCTCGACCGGCCGGTAGGCGCCGGAATTGGCTGGAACCTCCAGCCCGGCGGCGCACATGAAGGCGCAATAGACCGCAGATTTCGACATGTTGAGGGTGCAGTTGACCGGCCCCGCCGCCTGGGGGCCCGAAGCGGAGAGATCGACCTTCGCCGTCTCGCCGTCGATGAGAACCTCGGCTGCGATGAGGCGCGGCTCCTCGGTGATGCCGTCATCGTCCACGAAGTCCTCGAAGCGGTAGGCGCCGTCCGGAATGCCGGCGATGGCCGCGCGCATGGCGGCTTCCGAGCGGTCGAGAATGCGGTCCGTCGCGGCCTGGAGCCGCTCGGGCCCGAACCGTTCCGCGAGGCGCAACACGCCGGCCGCGCCGATATCGAGCGAGGCCAGCTGCGCCTCGAAATCGCCGCGCACCTTCTCCGGCTCGCGCGTGTTGGCATAGAAAACGCCCAGCAGCGCCCTGTTGACCCGTCCGGCTTCCACCACCTTGCAGGGCGGAATCCGCAGCCCCTCCTGGTAAATCTCGCGCGCCTTGGCGTCATAGCTGCCGGGCGCGCCGCCGCCGACATCGGTGTGGTGGGTCAGCGTGCCGGTAATCGCAATCCGCCGGCCCTTGAAATAGACGGGCTTGAAGGTCAGCACGTCGGGCAAATGCTGGCCGCCTGCATAGGGGTCATTGGTGACGATGACGTCGCCCTCATGCCATTCGTCCAGCGGGATCGGTCCTGCAAGGATGCCTTCGAGGCAGGTCGCCATGGAGTTCAGGTGGATGGCGATGCGGGCCGACTGCGCGACATTTCGCCCTTCCGCGTCGAACACGGCGGTCGAGTAGTCGAGCGTCTCGCGGACGACCGTGGATCGGGCCGTGCGCCAGATGGTCACGTTCATGTCCTCCGCCGCCGCGACGAGCGCGTTGCGGATGATCTCGATGTCGATAGGGCTGAGATCGGTCATGCGCCTTCTCCCGCGCGCCGCGCAACCAGATGGCCTCCGGACGCCATCGCGACACGCCATCCCGGCGGCACAAGAAGCGTCGCATGGGCTTCCTCGACGATCGCGGGTCCTTCGATCGCCTCCGGCAGCCGGTCGCGGTCATAAACCGGCACGTCGCGCCAGCCTCCCCCGATCCAGACACGGCGCTCGCCCTTCGGCCCGGCGTCAACCGCCGCAGGCGGCGCTATAGCCGGCTTCGGAAGCAGGCCCCTGGCGGTTGCGCGCAAGGTGACGATCTCGACCGGCGCAGCCGGGTCGGAATGCGCATAGCGCGCCTGGTGCAGGTCGTGGAAATCGGCGACGAGGCGGGCGAGAGACCGCTTGCCGGGCCGCACATCGCCCCAGGGAACCAGCAGTTCATAAGCCTGGCCGCGATAGCGCATGTCGGCCGCGAGACGGATCTGGCGCGCGTCCTCGGCAATGCGGTCGGCGGCCAGCAGCGCATGACCCTCGCCTGCCAGTTCCGCCGCAAGCTGCGCCAGCACCGGCAGCGCGCCCTCCTCCGCATCCAGCAGGCGCGAGCGCGCCACGTCATGGGCGATGTCGGCCGTCAGTATGCCGCGCGCCGAGAAGGTGCCGGGGTCCCGCGGGAACACCACCTCCGCCATTTCCAGCTCTTCCGCGAGGCTGACGGCATGCAGGCCGCCGGCTCCGCCGAAGGCGGCGATGGCGAAGTCGCGGGGGTCCGCGCCCTTCTCGAACAGGCTGAGCTTGATGGCGGACGCCATATGCGCGTTGACGACGGCGAGAATGCCCTCAGCGGCTTCCTCCACGCCGAGCCCGAGCGGACCCGCCACCCGTTCCGCCACCGCGGCCCGCGCAAGGCCCGCATCGAGCTTCAGCGCGCCGCCGAGGAAGAAGTCCGGGTCCAGCCGGCCGAGCACGATATTGGCGTCGGTGACGGTCGGCTCGGCGCCGCCCCTTCCATAAGCGGCCGGTCCCGGATCGGCGCCCGCGCTTGCAGGCCCGACGCTGAGCGCCCCGCCGGGCGCTACGGAGGCGATGGAGCCCCCGCCCGCGCCGATGGTGCGCATCTCCACCATCGGCAGGCGCACCGGCAGGCCGTCGATCTCGCCTTCCGTCACGACCGTGCTCTCGCCGTCGCGGACCACGGACACATCGAAGCTGGTGCCGCCCATATCGACCGCCACGAGGTCGGGCCGTCCGAGCGTTCCCGAGAGGTCCGCCGCCGCCATCGCCCCGCCCGAAGGCCCGGAGAGCAGCAGGCGGACAGGCAGCCGCGCGGCCTGGGAAGGCGTCGTCACCCCTCCGTTGGACTGCACGAGATAGAGCCGCGCGGAAAGCCCGGCCTCCCGGAGCCGCGCCTCCAGCCGCGCCAGATAGTCGTTCACCACCGGCACGAGCAGGGCGTTGAGCACTGTGGTCGAAGCCCGTTCGAACTCGCGAATTTCCGGGCTCACATCGGAGGACAGCGACACCGGAATGCCGGGCGCGGCCTCGATCAGTATTTCCTCCACGCGGCGCTCATGCGCGGGGTCGCGATAGGCATGCAGGAACGCGACGGCGACGGCGCCGACACCCGCTTCGGATATCTCGCGCGCAATCCCGGCGACGGCCTTCTCGTCGAGCGGCGCTTCCTCGCTTCCGTCCCAGCGCATCCGCCCTTCGACGCCGTAGCGCCGGTCTCGGGGCACCAGCACCGTCTGGGGCGTCGGCTTCAGCGTGTAGGGCTCGCGGCGGACATGCCGGCCGATCTCCAGCACATCGGCGAAGCCCCTGTTGGCGATCAGCGCGCCTTCCGGCAGCTTGCGCTCCAGCACGGCATTGGTGGCGATGGTCGTGCCATGCAGGATGAACCCGACCTCCCCCGGCTCGAAGCCGAGGCGTTCCTTTGCCTCGGCTATGCCGGCGAGCAGCCCCTCGGAGGGGTCCGCCGGCGTGGTCGGGGTCTTGAGCGCATGGACTTCGCCGGTCTCGGCATCCAGCACCATCAGGTCCGTGAAGGTACCCCCGACATCGACGCCGATGCGGTATTTCATGAGTTCGCCCGCCCTCAGGTGTCGGATGGGAAGCGGCGGCGGATTTCGGCCACCTGCTCCGGGGTCAACGGCCGGGTCCTCATGCCCTGCAGGGCGAGGAACAGCTTGGCCGTCTCTTCCAGCTCCTCCGTGGCATAGACGGCGTCGGCGAGGGACTTGCCCGCCACCACGGGCCCGTGGTTGGCCAGCAGCATGGCGTGATGGTCGGAGGCCATCTCGCGCACCGCCCTGGCAAGCTCGATGTCGCCCGGCGGAAAATAGGGAACAAGCGGCAACCTGCCGACGCGCATGGCGTAGTAGGCCGTGAGCGGCGGCAGCACATCCGCCTCGTCGATATCCTCAAGGCAGCTCACCGCGACCGAGTGCGTCGAGTGCAGATGGACGACAGCTCCCGCTCTGGGCCGGCGCTCATACATGGCGATATGCAGGAAGGCTTCCTTCGTCGGCGCGTCGCCCGAGACGAGGTTTCCGGCGATGTCCAGCCGCGAAATCCGCGCCGGGTCCAGATTGCCCATGCTGGCGCCGGTCGGCGTCATCAGCCACCCATCGTCCAGCCGGACGCTTATATTCCCCGTCGAGCCGAAGGTCAGGCCCCGGTCGAACAGCGACTTGGCCATCTCCGCGACCCGGTCCCGCAGCTTTGCCTCGCTCACGGCAGCATCCCGAATGCGTCGGCGAAAAACGTCTCCCTGCCGAAGTTCCCGGACTTGAGCGCAACCGCAAGCGGCCTGCCGCCGACGGTTTCCGTCCAGGGCACGCCGGGCGCGATTTCCGGGCCGATGCGCAAGGCCGTCGCCCCGAGGGCCGAGACGACAGCGCCGGCCGTCTCGCCCCCGGCGACGACGATCCGGGAGAAGCCGTTTTCGGCAAGCGCGGCGGCAATCCTTTCGAAAGCGGACTCGATCATGCGCCCCGCCCGCTCGACGCCGTAGCGGGCCTGCACCGCCGAAACCTCCTCCGGCCCGGCGGACGCATAGACCAGTACCGGCGCGTCCGCCGGCTGGTCGAGCGCCCAGGCTATGGCGTCCCCGACCTCGCCCGGCCCCGCAGCCAGCCCGTCCGGATCGAGCTTTCTGGCCGGCCAGATGTCCTCGACTGCCGCGATCTGCGCCCTGGTGGCGGCCGAGCAACTGCCCGCCAGCACGACCTCCCGGCCCGCCGTCTCCGGCAAGGCCGGACCGGACCCGGCGGAAAGCAGGCCCGATTTCCGGAAGTTCTCCGGCAGGCCCATGCCGATGCCCGAACCGCCGGTGACCAGCCTGTGGTCCGCCGCCGCCTCGCCGATCACGCGCAGGTCGGCGTCCGCAACCGCATCGATGACGCCGTATCGCACGCCGTCAGCCTTCAGCGCCGAGATGCGGGACCGGATTGCCTCGACACCCGCGCTCACAACCTGCAGCGGCACCAGCCCTACCCGGGCCTGCGACTGCGCCGCCATCAGCCGGACCAGGCTGGAATCCCGCATCGGCGTCAGCGGATGGTCTTTCATCGGCGATTCGGCGAGCAGCATGTCGCCGACATGGAGATAGCCCCGGTAGATCGTGCGCCCGTTGGTCGGAAAGGCGGGGCAAACGAGTGCGAATTCCGCGCCGAGCGCATCCGCCAGCGCGTCGGCCACGGGGCCGATATTGCCCTCTTCCGTGGAATCGAAGGTGGAGCAGTATTTGAAGACGATCTGCCGGGCGCCCGCCTCCCGCAGCCACTGAAGCGCCTCCAGCGACCGGTCCACCGCCTCGGCCACCGGCGCGGTCCTCGACTTGAGAGCCACCACGACTGCCTCCGCATCGCCGATGTCCGTCCCCGCATCCGGCACGCCCACGGTCTGCACCGTCTTCACGCCCTCCTTGACCCAGGTCCCGGCAAGGTCCGTGGCGCCGGTGAAGTCGTCGGCAATCGCGCCCAGCACGATGTTCATGCAGCGGTCTCTGCCGGTGCGCTGCCCGAGGGTCCTGCCGCCGTCAATGCGAATAGCCCCTCAGCCGCTGGTAGTTCTCGACCTGCTCGGGAGAGAGTTCGCGAGCGGCTTCGATATGCGCCAGCAGGTGGATCGCCCTCAGTTCCCCCTGCATTGCTCCGAGATGGCCCGTCACCCGCATCACCTCCGCAGCCGACGGCCGACCGGACGAAAATAGCGCCGCCAGATGGCGCTCCGCCGCCAGGATACTCTCGCCCTTTGCGACTGCCTGGGCCTTCATCTCTTCGTAAATGGCCTGCATTCGCCGGACCTGTTCACCGGCGAGGCCTAGTTCGGACGCGAGGTCGAGAACATGCCTCGGCCCCGGAAAGCGGTTGAGTTCGGCCGCCCGCGCAAGGCCCATACCGTCGCCTTCGCGCAGTTCCCGAACTTCCTCCGGCGTCAGGCTCGGGATTTCAGCGCTTTGTCCATGCGCATACGGCGAAGTCCCGTGCGCATGCTGCGCCACCGAAGCCGAGGCCAGCGCGAAAATGCCAATCAGGGCCAGCATTCCACGCATGACGATTGCTGTTTTCATAGATCCCTCCACGCCCGTCGCGAGTCCCTGTGATGACGAATATGCCCGGCTCCCGGTCGCCATGCCAGACCGCGACGACAGGCCGTCACGCCCGCATCGCCGCGCCGTTCGGGTCGAAGAGCGGATGGGGCTGGAGGCGGGCGGGGCGGCGGTCGCCGAGGATTTCGATTTCCCAGCCGTCCTCTTCGGCCGCCAGCGCCTTCGGCACATAGCCGCAGGCGACGGAGACGCCGGACCAGTGGGCATAGCCGCCGGAGGTGACGGCACCCACGACCTCGCCGCCGCGCCAGACCGGCTCGTCGCCCATGGCATCGGCATCGTCGGCGTCCACGGAGAAGAAGCAGAGCCGCACTTCGCCGCCCGAGTCCCGCTCCTGCAGCGCCGCCTGCTTGCCGATGAAGTCCGCCGGCTTGCCATAGGCGACGAAGCGGTCCAGCCGCGCCTCCACCGGGCCGTAGAGCGGACGGTATTCCCGCGTCCAGGAGGCGTAGTGCTTCTCGACGCGGAGCCCGTTCAGCGCCCGGCTGCCGAAGGGGCGGATGCCGTGCGCCTCGCCGGCCTCCAGCAGCAGGTCGAGCAGAGGGCGGTGGTAGTCGGGCGCAACCCAGATCTCGTAGCCGAGGCCGCCCGTATAGCTGACCCGGCCGACCAGAGCCGGCACGGCGCCGAGCGTCATGCGGCGCACATCCATGAAACGGAACGCCTCGGCGGAGACATCCTCATCCTCGCGGACAAGCGCCGCCAGCACATCGCGCGCCTTCGGCCCGGCTATCGCGAGCCCGTTCAGGCCTGCCCCGAGCGGCGCGACCGAGACCGACCCGTCCGCCGGCAGATGCCGGGTGAACCAGCGCATATGGTACTCCTCGGCAGGGCCGGACCCGACCAGCCGCCAGAGCCCGCCGCCGAGATTGGCGAGCGTAAAGTCGCCGATGATCTTGCCGCCCTCGTTCAGCATCGGCGCCAGGCCCATGCGCCCCTCGCGCGGCAGGCGGCTCGCCAGAATCCGGTCCAGCCAGGCTTCCGCGCCCGGCTCCGTCACGTCATATGCGGCGAAGCCGCTGGTCTCCGCAACGCCGACGCCCTCCCGCACGGCCCGGCACTCCGCGCCCACATGCTTGAAGTCCGTGGAACGGCGGAACGAGAGCCGGTCCTCGACGCCGGGCGGCGCGAACCAGAGCGGCTGCTCCAGCCCCCAGGCATCGCCGAACACCGCGCCCATACCCGCCATCCGGTCATGGACCGGCGTGGTGCGGAGCGGGCGCGCCGCCGACAGTTCCTCGTTCGGGAAGCGGATCGAGAAGCGCCGGGAATAGTTCTCGCGGACCTTGGCGTCGGTATAGGCGGGCGTCGCCCAGGCGCCGTAGCGGGCGACATCCATGGCGTGAATGTCGAAACCGGGGTCGCCGTCCACGATCCAGTTTGCAAGCGCGAGGCCGACGCCGCCGCCCTGGCTGAAGCCCGCCATCACCGCGCAGGCGCACCAGAAGCCCGGCAGCCCGCGCACCGGCCCGACGAGCGGATTGCCGTCCGGCGCGAAGCTGAAGGGACCGTTGATGACCCGCTTGATGCCGGCCTCCTGAAAGGCCGGGAAATGCTCGAACCCGACTTCCAGCGAGGGCGCGATACGGTCGAGGTCCGGCTGCAGCAGCTCGTGGCCGAAATCCCAGGGCGTGCTGACCGGAGACCAGGGCCTGCACGCCTTCTCATAAGTCCCCATCAGCATCCCGCGGCCTTCCTGGCGCAGGTAGATTTCGCCCTCGAAGTCCACGACATGCAGCATCTCGCCGCCCGTCTCGCGGTTGTATGCCTCCACTTCCGGCATGTCGTCGGTGATGAGATACATGTGCTCCATCGCGAGGATCGGCAGTTCGAGGCCGACCATGCGCCCGACTTCGCGCGCCCAGAGCCCGCCCGCATTGACGACGTGCGTGGCCCGGATTTCCCCCTTGTCCGTCGTCACCAGCCACTCGCCGCCGGGAAGCGGCGCAAGCGCCTCGACCCTGGTGAAGCGGTATATCTCGGCCCCCTGTTTGCGCGCCGCTGAGGCATAGGCATGGGTCGTGCCGGAAGGGTCCACATGGCCGTCATCGGCGTTCCAGAGCGCCCCCACGAAGTGCCGGGGGTCGAGCAGCGGCATGTGCCTGTGCGCCTCCTCGGCGGAGACGATTTCGGTATCGAGCCCGAGATAGCGCCCGCGCGCATGCGTCAGCTTGAGCCATTCCATGCGCTCCGGCGTGCCGGCCAACAGGTAGCCGCCCGTCACATGCAGCCCCGCCGACTGGCCCGACGCGGTCTCGATCTCGGGGTAGAGATCGATGGTGTATTTCTGGAGCCTGGCGATATGCGGGTCGCCATTGATTGTGTGCATGCCGCCGGCGGCGTGCCAGCTCGACCCGCAGGTGAGTTCGTCGCGCTCGACCAGCACGACATCCTTCCAGCCGCGCTTCGTCAGGTGGTACAGCACCGAAGCGCCGATCACCCCGCCGCCGATAACGACGACTTCGGCATGGGTTTTCATGCGACGTCCCTCCCTGCATCGTTGGCGCGCTCTTCGGCGAAGGCGGCGAGCCGGTCAATCAGCTGCGCGAGATCGGCCTGCACCGATCGGAAGTCCGGGCTCGGGCGGCGCGTCTCCTCGTCGATATAGAGGGCCTTGTTGATCTCGATCTGGAGGCTGTGCCGCCCGGCTTCGGGCGCCGAGAAGGCGCGGACCAATTCCACACCCTTGAAGATGTGGTTGGTCCGCACCTTGTAGCCGAGGCCGCCCAGCACCTCGGCGGCGACAGCGGTGAAGTCCGCCTCGCAGGTCGTGCCGTCGCGGTCGCCGAGCACGATGTCGGGCCGGCGCGTCATGTCCTCGCGGCTCAGCGAGCCCATGGAATGGCAGTTCAGGTGATAGACCGCGCCGAACCGTTCCATCAGCCTGTCCTGCGCCTTGCCGAGCGCCCGGTGGTAGGGCGCGTGGTAGCGGCGGATGCGCTCCTGCACTTCCTCAATGCCAAGCCGGCGGCTGTATAGCGCCCGGTCGTCGTCGCCGATGGTGCGCCGGATCAGCCCGTTGCCCCGCCGGGTCTTCTCCGTCGGCGAGATCGGGCCGGGCCAGCAGCCGTCGATGAGCCGGGCGTCGATGTCGTCCACGGCGCGGTTCGGGTCGATATAGGTGCGGGGGAAATGCGCCTTCAGCAGCGCCGCGCCCAGCTCCGGCCCCGCGCCGAACAGCTCGTCCACCGCCGTGTCCACGGCGTCGAGCAGCGTGTCCCGGTCCACGGCCGCGCCGAAATCCTCGGGATAGTCGGTGCCGCTGTGAGGCGAGTCGAGCACGAGCGGCCTCACCGGGCCGGAGGGCCCCAGCATGGTCAGCACACCGGGCATCGTGTAGGTCGGGATCAACGGTCGTCGCCCTTTCGGCATGGCGGGGACAGGTCGGTCATGGCTCGGGTATGCCTTTCGTCGTCGAATATTCCCAGTGCAGCACCTCGTCCGGAAAGACGCGGGCATGGATGTCGTGCGCCGCCGCCGCCGCCTCGGCGAAGCCGGTCAGGATGAGCTTGAGCTTGCCCTTGTAGGTCGCGATGTCGCCTATGGCGTAGATGCCGTCGCGGTCCGTCATCGAGGTCGAGGGGTCGATGGCAATATGGTTGCGGTCGAGGCCGAGACCCCATTCCGCGATGGGGCCGAGATTCATCGCAAGCCCGTAGAAAGGCAGCAGCACATCGGCTTCGAGCCGGCGCGTTTCGCCCTTCAGCGTTTTCACCCGAACCGCCTCCAGCCGGCCGTCCTCGCCCTCCAGCCCGTCGAGATGGTAGGGGATGACGCATTCCAGCTTCCCGTCCGCCTCCAGCGCCTTCATGCGTGCGACGCTCTCGGGCGCGGCGCGGAATTTCGGCCGCCGGTGGACGACCGCGACCGAAGCCGCGACGTCTGCGAGCGAGAGCGCCCAGTCCACCGCGCTATCGCCGCCGCCGCCGATCACCACCCGCTTGGCCCGGAAATCCTCGCGCCGGCGCACCGCGTAGAAGACGCTCCTGCCCTCATAGGCCGCCAGCCCTTCGAGCGGCGGGCGGTTGGGACCGAAGGCGCCGACGCCCGCCGCCACGATGACCGCCTTGCAGCGAATCGAGGCGCCCCTCTCGGTCTCGACCCGCCAGCCGTCCTCCAGAGGCGTCAGCGCCTCGACCCTCTGGTCGAGGTGGTAGACGGGCGCGAACGGCGCCGCCTGCTCCTCCAGCCGGGCGACCAGGTCGCCGGCATCGACCCTCGGGAAACCGGGAATGTCGTAGATCGGCTTTTCGGGATAGAGCGCCGTGCACTGGCCGCCGATCGCCTCCAGCGAGTCGACCACATGCGCGCGGATCCGGAGCATGCCGAGTTCGAACACGGCGAACAGTCCGACCGGCCCCGCCCCGACGATCGCCACATCGGTCTCGTGTTCCATAGAGATCCCCGGGATTGGAGGGCGCCCCAGCGGCCACTATCATGGAAGCCGTACCCCGCCCGATCAAGTCCCGCCGCCATGCTGCGGGGCGACAGCCGAAGCAGACGGCGGAATCCCCGCCCTTGCAGGCGCGTGCAGTTCCGGGCACACTCCTCGCGGAAGAAGAGGTCTTCGCGCCGATGGAACTGTCCGTTTGGCTGACGCCCGCCATCATCGTCGCCGTGGCAGCGCTGTTGTTACGTAGCAACTCGCGGATCGAGGAACGTCTGGGCGCGCGCATCGACGAGACCAACAAGCGCATCGACGAGACCAACAGGCGTCTGGATGGGATCGACAACCGATTGCGGGCCGTCGAGCATGGGCAGGCAAGGCTTGAGGGCCTTATGGACGGACTACGCGAAGCAATTTCCGGCCGCCGTCCGGCCGCCTGACGACTCCGCAGCGGACGGCCAGCGCAAATCGCGCCCTGCCGCCATGCTTCCCGAAGCCGTCGATCTGCCCGATCTTGCCGCGACCGGACGGCTCGCCCGACAGGTTGCGGCGTCGCTCCGCCGGGGCGATGCGGTCGGGCTGATCGGCAGCATCGGCGCGGGCAAGACGACCTTCGCCCGCGCGCTGATCCAGGGCCGCCAGCGAGAGGCCGGCCTTGAGCCCGAGACCGTGCCGAGCCCGACCTTCACCCTGGTGCAGGTCTATGAGCAGCCGGCCCCGCCGGTCTGGCATTTCGACTGCTACCGGCTCGCCACGCCGGAGGAGGCGGTGGAACTCGGTCTGGAACAGGCGCTCGGCGAGGGCGTCGCGCTGGTCGAATGGCCGGAGCGGCTGGGCGGGTTCCTGCCCGGCCGGAGGCTCGACATCGCCTTCGAGATCGCCTGCGGAGAGGCGCGCCGGGCGCGGATCGAGGACCGCCGTTGAGCCGCGAGACCGCCATCGCGGCCTTTCTCGCAGACGCCGGCTGGGGCGATGCCCGGCGCGAGCCCCTGCCGGGCGACGCTTCCTTCCGCCGGTATGTCCGGCTTCAGCGGCGCGACGAGACCGTCATGCTGATGGACGCGCCGCCGCCGGAGGAGGATGTGCGTCCCTTCATGGCGGTGGCGGCGCGGCTTCGCCGACACGGCCTGTCCGCACCGGAGGTCTATCGGTTCGACACGGAGAACGGCCTGCTGCTGCTGGAGGATTTCGGCGACGACACCTTCACGCGGCTGCTGGAGAGGGGCGAGGACGAGAACGGGCTTTACCTGCTCGCGGCGAATGCGTTGATGACCCTGCAGCGCCAGCCGGACGTGGCGGACGGGTTTCCGACCTTTGGCGAGGATCGCTTTGTCGCCGGCGCGGAGCTCTTCCTCGACTGGTACCTGCCTGCTGCCGGAATACAGGCGAGGGACCGGGAAGGGTTCTGCGCGGCCATGCGTCAAGTGCTCGCGCCCGCGATGGCGGGACCGCAAACCCTGATGCTGCGTGACTTTCACGTGGACAATCTCGTCCGGCTGGAAGGGCGAAAAGACGAGGCTGCCTGCGGCCTGCTCGACTTTCAGGACGCCGCCCGGGGGCCATTCGCCTACGATCTCGTCTCCCTGGTCGAGGATGCGCGGCGCGATGTATCGGAGGGCGCACGGCAGCGCGTACTGGTGCTGTACCGGGCGGTCTTCAATCTCTATCCGGATCTGGAGCGCGACGTCGCCGCGCTGGGCGCACAGCGGCATATCCGCGTGCTCGGCACCTTCATGCGGCTGGCGCGGCGCGACGGCAAGCCCGGCTATATGCGCCACCTGCCCCGGCTCCGAAGGATGCTGGAGCGCAATCTCGCCCACCCGGCCCTGGAGCCGCTGGCGGCGTGGTTCCGCCGCAATGTCGCCCGCGACCTCCGCATCCCGGCGGCCGAATGACGGGGGTGCGGCCGCATACCGCCATGGTGCTGGCCGCCGGCCTCGGCTCGCGGCTCGGCGACGGCCCGCCGAAGCCGCTCCGGCGGGTCGGCGGCCGGGCGCTGATCGACCGCGCGCTCGACATGCTGGCCGAAGCCGGGGTCGAGCGCGCCGTGGTGAACACCCACCATCGCGCGGCGGAGATCGCAGCCCATCTCGCCGGCCGGACGCGGCCGGAAATCCTCATCTCCCGCGAGGCGGAGCGGCTGGAGACCGGCGGCGGCGTCGCCCATGCGCGGGCGCTTCTCGGCGGCGAGCCGTTCTTCACCCTCAACTCCGACCTGGTATGGGGGCCGGACGGGGCCGATTGGCTGGACAGGCTTGCGGCAGGCTTCGAGGCCCGCCGGATGGATGCGCTGCTGCTGCTCTACCCGACGGCGCGGGCGATCCATTACGACGGACGCGGCGATTTCTACCTGGCGTCGGACGGACGCCTTTGCCGGCAGGAAGGCCCGCAGAGTGCGCCTTACCTGTTCACCGGCGCGCAAATCCTTGTCCCCGGCCTGTTCGACGAGCCGCCGCCCGGCGCCTGGCGACTGACGCGCGCCTATGACCGGGCGGAAGCGGCAGGCCGGCTCTTCGGCCTCGTCTGCGAGGGCGCCTGGCTGGACGCGGGCACGCCCGAGCGCCTCGCCCATGCGGAGGCTATGCTGGCAGGCTCATGAATATCGTTTCCATTCCCTCCGGCGCTCCATTCCTGGAAACGCTCGCCGGCGCGCTCGTCGAAAGCCCGACGCTCGCCGACGACATCGTGCTGCTGCCAACGCACCGGGCCGGGCGGGCGCTGGCCGAGGCGTTCCTGGGCGCGTCGGGCGGCGAGGCGATGCTCCTGCCGCGCATCCTCTCCCTCGGCGAGCTTGACGCGGACGAAATCGCCATCCGCGCGGAGGCGGAACCGCAGCTTGCCGACGATCTGAGCCTGAAGCCGGCGATCCCGCCGCTAAGGCGCCAGTTGCTGCTGGCGAGGCTCGTCATGCAGCGCGACCGGCAGATCCCGCCCGACCGGTCCCTGCAGCTCGCCGGCGCGCTCGCGCGGCTGATCGACGAGGTGCAGTTCAACCGCCTGGATTTCAGCCGCCTCGACTCCCTGGTCGCGGAGGAGTTCGCGGAGCACTGGCAGCAGACCCTCGACTTCCTGGCCATCGTCACGGAGCACTGGCCGGCGATCCTGGAGGAGCAGGGGCGGCTCGACCCCATCGACCGGCGCAACCGGCTCTACGCAGCGCAGATCGCGCTCTGGCGGAAGTCGCCGCCTGCGGGGCGCGTCATCGCCGCCGGCTCGACGGGCATCATGCCCGCAACGGCCGACCTGCTGGCCTGCATCGCCGCCATGCCGCGAGGACTGGTCGCGCTTCCGGGGCTGGACCGCCATCTCGACGACGAGGGCTGGAAGGCCGTCGCAGCAGGGCATCCGCAATGGGCATTGAAGCGCCTGCTGAAATGGCTCGACGTGGAGCGCGGCGCGGTGCCGGACTGGCCGGAGCCCCGCTCTTCTCCCCGCAGCCGGCTGGTCGCGGAGGCCATGCGGCCGGCAGAGACAACGGACGTCTGGCGCGGTCTCTCGCCCGAACTCGGCGAAGGCGCGGCGGGCCTGGCTGTCGCCCGGTTCGCCAATCCGGCCGCCGAGGCAGGCGCCATCGCCCTCATGCTGCGCGATGCGGCGGAGCGCGGCGAAAGCGCCGCCCTCGTGACGCCCGACCGCGACCTCGGCAGGCGGGTCTCGGTGGAACTCGGCCGCTGGGGTCTCATGGCGGATGACAGCGCCGGCGCGCCGCTCGGCAGGACGCCCGCCGGCGCCTTCCTGCGCCTTACGGCCCACGCGGTTGCGACCGGCTTCGCCCCGGCCGACCTGCTTGCCGCGCTAAAGCACCCGCTCGCCTCGTGCGGCACGGAGCCCGCGCGCTTCCGGCGCGCCGTCCGCAGGCTGGAACGGGCGCTGCTGCGCGGCCCGCGCCCCCGCAACGGGCTCGACGGCCTCCTGGCTGCGGCGCAAGACGCGAAGGACAGGCGCGTCGGCAAGACGGCCCGCCGGATCGCACGAGCCTTCCGGCCGCTGGCCGCATTGCACGAACGGCAGACGGCGCCTCTGGCGGACCTGCTGGCGGCGCATGTCGAGACGGCCGGGAACCTTGCCGGCGACGCGCGGCTCTGGCGGGGAGCGGACGGCGAAGCGGCGGCGGAGCTGCTGGCGGAGATCGACGAGGCGGCAGGAGCCTGGCCGTCGATTGCGCCTGCGGACTACGCGGCGCTCTTCGACGAACTGGTCGCCGGGCAGCCGGTGCGGATGCCGCGCGCCCGCCATTCCGACCTCGCCATTCTCGGGCCGCTGGAAGCGCGGCTGCAACGCGCCGACCGCCTGGTGCTTGCCGGGCTGAACCAGCGCGCGTGGCCGGCCGAGCCTGCGCCCGATCCGTGGATGAGCCGCGAGATGCGCGAGGAGTTCGGCTTGCCGGCGCCCGAAACCCGGCAGGGTCTCGCCGCGCACGATTTCGCGCAGGCGCTGGGTGCGGGCGAAGTCATTCTGACGCGCTCGGAGCGGGTCGGCACGGACCCCACGGTGCCGTCACCCTGGCTGCAGCGGCTCGAAACCGTGCTCAAGGCGCTCGGACGCGATATCGAGGACCGGCGCTGGGCCGCCTGGCAGACGGAGCTGGACCGGCCGCAAAACGTGCAGCCCACCGCCCCGCCGAGGCCCCGCCCGCCGGTTTCGGCCCGCCCGCGCGCGCTTTCCGCCACTCGCATTCAGACCTGGCTGGCGGACCCCTACAGCATCTACGCCCGGCACATTCTCGACCTGCGCCCGCTCGACCCCATCGACGCCACCCCGGAAGCGCGCGAATTCGGCTCGACGATCCACGAGGCGCTGGAGGATTTCATGCGGGAATTTCCCGGCCCGGACCTGCCGGACGAGGCCTGGGACCGCCTGCTTTCCATCGGCGAAGAGGCGTTCGCCCGATTCGGGGACAGACCGCTGGCGGCGGTTTTCTGGAACCGGCGGTTTCAGCGCGCGGCCCGGAATGTCTGGACCATCGAACGGGAGCGCCGGCCCGGAATCGAGCACATCCTGACCGAAATAGCGGGCCGGACGCAGTTCGATTGCCCGGCAGGGCCTTTCATCCTCACGGCGCGCGCGGACCGGGTGGAATTGCGGGCGGGCGGCGGACTCGCCATCGTCGATTACAAGTCCGGCAATCCGCCCTCGGCAAAGGCGGTCGTCGCCGGCACGGCGCGGCAGCTGCCCATTGAAGCCATAATCGCCGCGGACGGCGGCTTTCCCGATTGCCGGGCGGACGAGGCTGCCGCGCTGGAATACTGGCGCACGGGCGGAGCGCGCGCCGACCGCCCCGCGCCGGCCGTCATCGCCACGGCCGACGCCGCCGAGGGCAGGCAGCGCGCGCCCTACAATGCAGGCGCCCTGGTCGAGGAGACGCGCAAGGGACTCCGTTCGCTCGCTGCCGCCTTCGACGACGAGACCATGCCCTATCTCGCGGAGCCGAGGCCGGAATTCGCCGGCGCTTACAACGATTACCGGCACCTTTCGAGGAAAGACGAATGGTCCCGGACGCTCTGAACCCGGCGGTCGCGGCTGCGACGGCGCAGCAGCAGCGGGCGGC
>JAJEAZ010000337.1 GCA_022824105.1 Alphaproteobacteria bacterium | reverse complement strand
CGGAAAAAATGCAAGACCGGCCTCGGTTAATTTCGTGCGGCCGACCTGTCTCGGCTCGCGCGGCCAGGGCGTTTCGAGCAATGTCTTCCCGACTTTCTCTTCCACGGCGCGGATATGCTGCGTCACGCTCTGCCGGGGAATGCCAAGGCGCTCGGCGGCTCTGGCGCTGCTTCTTTCCTCGGCCATCGCCAGAAAAGAACGAAGATAGGTCATATTAATATTTTTCATTATCGCAGAATTGGCATTATGAGAAATGCCCTCTTTGCGACCGCAAGTCTGGCGTTCGTTTCCAGCCCCGCAATGGCGGCTGACATGATGGCTGTCGGCGTCGGCGGCTACATGCAGCAATGGTTCGGCTACGCCAACCGCGATGACGACGGCGCGGACGGCGGCTGGGACAGCCAGTCGGACAGCGAGGTCCATGTGAAGGGCTCGCTCGAGTCCGATAACGGCCTGAAATACACCGTGCATATCGAGCTCGAAGGCAACCAGAACGCCGACGGGGCCTCGGAGATCGACGAATCGTTCGTGCGCATCTCCGGCGAGTTCGGCCAGATCGAGATGGGCGCGCGCGACCACGCGCTGGTGCGCATGCATTACGGCGTCAGCGATGTCGGCGTCGGGCTGAACGCCGGCGACACGCAGAAGTGGGTGCCGGGCACCTATCTGGAGACCTCGGGCCACGCCTATTCCGGCGGCGACGACGTCAAGCTGAACTACATCTCGCCGCGCGTCTCCGGCATTCAGGTGGGCGTCTCCTATGCGCCCGACCAGGAGAACGAGAACGCCGTCGCCACGGCGCCGGCCGGCAATGACAACGCCTCCTGGGGCGCGGCCGTGAACTTCTCCGAGTCCTTCGGTGACGGCACGGTCCTGTTCTCGCTCGGCCACCAGAACATCGGCAAGTCCGCCAGCGAAATCAAATACATGACGGGCATGGCACCGCCCGCGACCGCCCTCGTCGACGATCAAGGCACTGCCCTTTCAGGCGACGAGCTCGCCGCGGCGCACAGGAATATGCGCATCACGCCGGTCGAGGAAGCGGCGAACAAGGCTGCGATCAAGAAGGTTGCGGACCTGGAGAAGGACGAGGAATCGCCGACTGCGGCCGAGAAGCAGGCCATGCTGAATGCGGCAGCAATGAACGAGCGCGCGCGCGACGACATGATGATGAAGGGCGACGATGCGAAGTTCACCAATGTCGGCGTCGGCATCAGCATGGGAGCGTTCACCTTCAATGTCGCCTACGCCACGATGGAGGGCAATGCCTACAAGACAATGACGGGCCCGGGCGTAGCGATCACTGCCGACGAGGCCGGGGCAATCACCGATTGGACCTACAACAACGGCGCCGACAACACCGCAGGCACCGCCGACGACTTCGTCGTCGTCACCGGCCACATGTGGGACGATCCGGATGACAGTTCGGATGAGAAAGTGGCGGAGAGCGCCACTTCGAACGACCCCGCCAACGACAGGTGGATGAGCCAGATGGTCGTCGAGGACAAGTCGAAGAGCTTCGACGCCTGGGGCGTGAGCGTCACCTATTCGGACGGCCCGATGGCGATCAGCCTCGGCCACATGGCGCATGAAGCCGACGACGGCGGCGAGCGCACGGCGACCATGGTCTCGGCCAGCTACAACCTGGCGCCGGGCGTGGCGTGGAAGAGTTCGATCTTCGGTGTCGAGGACACGACCGGCCACAAGGACGTGACCGGTGGGATCAACGAAGGCACCGGCTTCGTGACCGGTATCACGCTCGGCTTCTGAGCGCACCTGCCTGAAAGGACGGCGGCGGCGTCACGGGTTGTCCCCAACCCTCCTCCGTCGCTGTCGTCCGGGGCGGCGTTGGTGTTGCAACGGCGCCGCCCCACCCTTGCTCAGGCGCAACGATTTCCCATAATGCCAATTCTGCGACCGGCGTTCGGAAGTGCTTTCCTCATTCCGAATTCCTTCCGGTAACAGCCGTCCGGGATTGGACGACGCGGCCATCCTGCCCGCCCGGCGGCGCGCCCGCAATCCGTCGAACGACGATTTTCCAATCCTGTTGCATTCCTGCAACAGGGCGGCGCCGGAGGGGCTGCGCGCAGGCGGGAGAAGGGGACCCGTATCGTCGCCCTCGGCACCCCCTATCGTCACCCCGGCCCCCGAGCCGGGGTCCAACCATGGCTCCCGGTGCTGCCGCAGCCGGTGGAGAGCCGGCTCAACCGCTGAGGCTGCCGCCAGAACCGAGGCTGGACCCCGGCTCGGGGGCCGGGGTGACGGTGGAGGCGGCGCCGCCATCGGTTCCGGTCAACGACCGTTGGTATGACTGGAACCGATGCCGCCAGTTGCGGGAAACCTCCTCCCCCGCCTGTCTCCGCTGTCGGAATTTTCATTTTTTGTTCCCGGCCGGGCTTGACATTTGGCGGTATGGTGTATGATGAAAGTAGAGAGAGGCGGCTTCCGGGGCCGCCTTTCGGCGTTTCTGCAGAAAGCGACCGGCTGGGGGCCGAAAAAGCCCCCGG
>JAJEAZ010000339.1 GCA_022824105.1 Alphaproteobacteria bacterium | reverse complement strand
CGGAAAAAATGCAAGACCGGCCTCGGTTAATTTCGTGCGGCCGACCTGTCTCGGCTCGCGCGGCCAGGGCGTTTCGAGCAATGTCTTCCCGACTTTCTCTTCCACGGCGCGGATATGCTGCGTCACGCTCTGCCGGGGAATTCCAAGGCGCTCGGCGGCTCTGGCGCTGCTTCTTTCCTCGGCCATCGCCAGAAAAGAACGAAGATAGTTCATATTAATATTTTTCATAATCGCAGAATCGGCATTATGAGAAATGCCCTCTTTGCGACCGCAAGTCTGGCGTTCGTTTCCAGCCCCGCAATGGGGGCCGACGACAAAATGGAGCCGGCCTGGTCGGTCGGCGTCGCCGGCTACATGCAGCAATGGGTCGGCGTCAGCGACTTCGACACCGTCTATGACAAGGATGGCAAAAACCCGAAGCAAGGCGTGGCCGACGTGCAGTCGGACAGCGAATTCTACGTCAACGCCAAGATCGAGACGGATAACGGCCTCACCTTCAGGGGCCAGATCCAGGTCGAGGGCAACGGGCCCGGCAATATCGACGAGTCCTATGTCGCCGTTTCGGGCGGCTTCGGCGACCTGCGCCTCGGCGCGGAGGACGACGTCCACTCGTCCATGCACTACGGCGAACAGGACGTTGGCGTCACCATCGCCGCCGGCGATGTGAACAAGTGGCTCCCGGTCGGCTCCTCGTTCAACACCGCGGGCTGGCAGGCGGACCGGAAGGGCATCGCCTACTATTCGCCGCGCATGCAGGGCCTCCAGATCGGCGCCGCCTGGGCCGGCAGCACCATGAACGAGGCCACCGGCGGCATCTCGCACAATGACGAAGACAGCTGGTCGGTCGGCGTCAACTACCAGGGCGAGATGGCGGGAACGACACTCGGCGTCTCCCTCGGCCACTGGAACGCGGGCACAACCGGCGAGCAGACGGTGGACGCCAGTGGCCGCAACCACCTCTGCGGCCTGACACGCAAGGGCATTGGTGGCGCAACCACCGATGGCACCAATGCAGGGTCCGGAGCAGGTTTCGCCGCATTCGGCAACGCCGGCTGTGACGCGGCGCGCAACGCAACGACGAACGTCGATACGGAGAAAGGCACGCACTATCTGGGTAGTGCTGTAGGCACGCCGGACGGCAACGGAGTGGACGACCATTTCGTTCCCGCCACCTCAATGGCGAAGATGGCGGACGACGCGACCTTCACGAACCTCGGCGTCCGGGTCGGTTTCGGCAGCTTCGGCTTCAACTTCGCCTGGGCCCAGTCCGACACCGGCGCCTACAAGGTCATGAAGACGCCGCTCTACTACCAGCTGTGGGATAGCACTAATACCGCAGCCAACACCAACCCGACCGCCGCCCAGCTGGCCGCTACCGCCAGGCAGGTCGCGCATGTTGCGACGGGGGCAGGCGCTGCAACGACAGCCGTTGCCCCCACCACGGCCAACTCCATTCCCCGCACCGTTCCGAAGGGCACGTCCGGGGCCATTTCGGGCGCGGACTTCAACTGGAACGACAAGAAGATGGACGGCCTCACCTGTCCCGCAACCGGGACCGGCGCGTGCAACGACGCGGCGGCCGCCAACCTGGTTCCCGAGCACACCGAATCGGTGGTGAAGGACATGGCTGGCGAATCGACGCTGATGAGCGCCGGCGTGGTCTACAACGAAGGCCCGCTCGGCGTCAGCCTGCACTGGTCGCAGGAATCCCGCGAGGACGACACCAAGGCCGAAACCGTCATGCTCTCGACCAGCTACACGCTGGGTCCGGGCGTGGCGTGGAAGAGTTCGATCTTCCAGGCCGAGGACGATGGCGCCAAGACCTTCGACATGAACAAGATGGCCATGAAGGTCGATGGCACCGCCTTCGTCACGGGCATCGCCATCAGCTTCTGATCGCACCTGCCTGAAAGGACGGCGGCGGCGTCACGGGTTGTCCCCAACCCTCCTCCGTCGCTGTCGTCCGGGGCGGCGTTGGTGTTGCAACGGCGCCGCCCCACCCTTGCTCAAGCGCAACAATTTCCCATAATGCCGATTCTGCGACCGGCGTTCGGAAGTGTTTTCCTCATTCCGAATTCCTTCCGGTAACAGCCGTCCGAGATTGGACGACGCGGCCATCCTGCCCGCCCGGCGGCGCGCCCGCAATCCGTCGAACGACGATTTTCCAGTCCCGTTGCATTCTTGCAACAGTACGGCGCTGGAGGGGCCGCGCGCAGGCGGGAGAAGGGGGAGGCCAGGACCAGTTCCACGGCTGTCCGGTTTAGCCATTGGGCGAAGCCGAGCGGGGGTTTTGGACGCGCGCAACGGCTCCTGTCCCCTCGCTTTCCACCGTGCCTGAATGCGCCCCCTCCGTCATGCCCGAACGCCCCCTCCGTCATGCCCGAACGCCCCTCTCCGTCATGCCCGGACTTGTTCCGGGCATCCACTTCCACCGCTTCCGCCGCACGGCCGCATGGATGCCCGGAACAAGTCCGGGCATGACGAGGAGAGGCATGACAGGGGGAAGGCATGGAGGGAAAAGCGTCGGGGCGCCGGGCGTCGGTCCGGGCCTCGGTTCCACCGGCAAATCATGGAAAACCTCCGATGGTTTCATTTTTGTTCCCGGCCGGGCTTGACATTTGGCGGTATGGTGTAGAATGAAAGTAGAGAGAGGCGGCTTCCGGGGCCGCCTTTCGGCGTTTCTGCGGAAAGCGACCGGCTGGGGGCCGAAAAAGCCCCCGGCGTGAGCAAGCGCGAGAGGTGCGTGCG
>JAJEAZ010000668.1 GCA_022824105.1 Alphaproteobacteria bacterium | reverse complement strand
GATGGAAGGCAAGCGTCGGCCTGCTTGAACAGCTGAAGGCAATCTGAAGGACAAATATTATGTCAGGCAGAGTGGCGAAAAAACCCGCGTTGACAGTGGGTTGCGCATGCTGCCCGACATAGCGGGCTGTCCTACATATGGACTCTTATGTGGGATCCCACATAACACGCCGAGCAGGAGCCTGTCATTGCTGTCGTTGGGATCGTAGATGCCGGTCTCGTCGAGGATCAGGGTATTGGTGATGCCGGCGATCCGCAGCAGCTGGTGCCAGTCGGCGTTGTCCCGCGCCAGGCGCGAGACCTCCAGGCCCAGAACGATGCCCACATCGCCGGCGGCGATGCTTCCCATCAGGTCGCGGAAGCCGCTGCGGTTTTCGCTGTAGGCTCCCGACTTGCCCTGGTCCTCGTCGATCACCCGGATGCGTTCCATCGGCCAGCCGAGCGCCGTCGCCCTCTGCCTCAGCCCGTACTGGCGCCGCGTGCTCTCGGTGTTTCGCATGACCTGACGAAGCGAGGACTGCCGCACGTAAAGGCAGGCCTCGCGCTCCAGATGACGCGGCGCGATCTTGCGGGTTTGCGCCTCAGACATGACGATTCTCCTCCTGTTCCCACGCGGTCCTGGCGAGCGCCGGAGGCGACGGCACGCGCAGCAGGCGCCGGACCTGGCTGGCGACCTCGGCGATGGCCGCATTGGCGATGGGCAGCTCCACGTTGACGGCCGAAGGCGACGGCAGGTGCGGGCGGCTGCGCCCGCACGCCGCCCCGGTCACGGCCAGGGCGCCGCGCAGTCCGTGGAAGCGCAGCGCGGCGATCGCGTTGCTGTCGCCGCCCGACAGCCAGTGCCGCCGCCAGCTCTCGTAGGTCTTCCAGGCGTCGTCGCGCATCACGGCCCAGCTTCCGGCAGTTTTTTTTGAACCCTCTCGAGCGCCTTTTCGAGACCGCGCGGATGGACCCTCACGCCGAACTCGGCCTCGATCAGCGGCGCCAGCCGGCGCGCGCCTACCCGGCCGTGCCGGGCCCTGTAGTTCTCGACGAAGCGCAGTATCTCCGGGCTGATCTTGTGCGGCCCCCGCGGCCCGCGCCGCGCCGGGACGAGCTCCTGCAGCCCGCCCCCGTCGAACGCCTTGACCATGCGGAAGCAGGTCGGCCGCGAGACCCCGAACCGCGCCGCCGCCTGCGCAAGCGTGGCCTTGCCCAGCCGGACCACCCGGACCATCTCGTAGCGGACCTGGAGCAGGTCGCGGGCATCGAAGAAGTCGCCGGCGGCGAACATCGGGTCGCTGATCTTTTCCGGCGTCCGGTTGAGGGTTCCGGCCTCCCTGAGCCGGTGCTGTTTTTCGGTGTCGTCGCGACGGTCTGCCATGGCGGTGCGGCCCTTCCGATGGTGTTTCAGTAAATAATACGCAATGATTTATGGCCGAGTCAACACCCGACCGCGACAGACTCGTTCTATATGGCAGTATTCCAGCTATTATCCGGGATTCCATGGCAGACATCGCCGCGCTTGAGCGCCCTAGTTTCTGATCATATAGCGCCATTATTTCTGATCACGCTTCGTGGCCGGCGAAAGCATCGAGTCCACGACCTCGCGAAGCTCAACCAGGTCGTCCGCGCGGAACAGACTGCGGCCCGACGCAACGCGCTCGAAGTCGTCGACGCGCCGCAGCGACGTCCAGGAAACCGGGATACCGGCAAGGACCGCGCCGGGCGGGCGGTCCACGAAGTAGCGAACGATCGCTCTTCTGCTCCCGCTCACGCGGTCGTAAATCCGAATGGTTCGGCCGCTGAGCGGATGAAACGGGTGGGTGATCAAAGCATCCTGATGATCACCCGCTGCGGCGTAACTGCCTGCATTTGGAAACGGTTGTCCGCCAGAGCGGCGAGCGGGTCGACAAGACCGAGTGGCACAAGGTCGTCACCTTCCAGGACGGGCTGATCGACATGCTCGAGAAGCACGCGAAGAGGGGCCGGCTGGTCTATGTCGCGGGCAAGATGCAGACCCGGCGCTGGCGCAAGGACGGCGAGGACTCGGACCGGTTCTCCACCGAGATCCTGCTGGTCCCGGGCGGCCGCGTCCAGTTCCTCGACAAGCCGAACGGCGCCAACGGCAAGGGCGCGCCTGCGCAGCCCGATCCGGACGCGGCGGGCGACACCGGGGCCATGCCGGCCGGCGGCGATCCCGCGGACTCGGAGATCCCGTTCTAGCGGACCCTCTTTTCCTCCCTGCCCAACTGGGCCGGCGCTTCGCGCGTCGGCCCTTTCCTTTTGCGGCCGAACCGGAGGCGGACCGTCCGGGCTGCCCGCCCGCACTTCGCTCGGGCCGCCCTCTCGCCGCCCCGACGGGAGGCGGAGGGCGGCCGGTATCGGGCGTCCCGCAGGTTCCCGAAGGAAGTCGCTCATGCAGTACCGACCGTCGCCCGCTGCCGCCATCGCCGCCGCGCTCGGCGCGCGCGCCGAGGCGGTCTGCCGGCAGTATCTGCCCCACGGCCGCCGGCAGGGCCGCTACTGGGTCGCGGGCGACCTCGACGGCGCTCGCGGACGCTCGCTCTTCGTCCGGCTTGCCGGCTCCGGGAAGCCCGGCGGCTGGACGGATGCGGCAACGGGGCAGCACGGCGACCTCTTGGACCTCATCCGCTACCGCACCGGCGCGCCGACGCTGCGCGCGGCGCTCGACGAGGCGCGGCGCTTCCTCGCCTTGCCGGTTTCACCGACAACCTCGCGGGACGAGCCGTATGATGCGACCGAGGCCGCCCGCCGCCTGTGGCGGCGCTGCCGCGCGATCGACGGCACGCATGCCGAGCGCTATCTGCACGCGCGGGGGCTTCTGCAATGCCGCTTCGCGGCGTTGCGATTCCATCCCGCGCTTCGTTACCGCGAAGGCTCGACGGTGCGCCGCTTCCCGGCGCTGGTCGCCGCCGTCACCGGCTCAGCCCCCGGATCGCAGTCCGGGGCAGGCGGCCCGATCCTCGGTGTACAGCGCACCTGGCTCGACCCGCGCTCCCCCGCCAAGGCGGGCGTCGCGAGCCCGCGCAAGGCGCTCGGCCGCATCCACGGCCTCGCGGTGCGCTTCGGCGCGCCTTCCGACGACGCTGCGCTCGTGGTCGGCGAAGGCATCGAGACCGTGCTCTCGCTGGTGACCGCCGTGCCGGAGATCACGGCCGCTGCCGCGCTTTCGGCCGGG
>JAJEAZ010000333.1 GCA_022824105.1 Alphaproteobacteria bacterium | reverse complement strand
TTTCTGGGCGTCGGGGCTGATCTTCTTCGAACTGGTCCTGGTGTTCGTCCTCCTCTACACGCTGACCGGCCTCCTGCGCGGAGACCTCGACCTCGTCAAGCGCATCGCCGGCGTGCCGAGCGTCGCCGAGGAAATCGAGGCGGAAACCCACGGCATGAACCTGCGAACCGACGGGCGGGAGGGCTGACGCCATGGTCGTGGGGATCCTCATCGCCCTGATGCTGCTGGTGGTCGCCGCGGTCCCCGTGGCGGCCATTCTCGGCATTCTCTCCTTCGGCCTCGACTCGATGTATTTCGGCGGCCGGCTCACGCCCGCCATCGGCGAGTTCGTCTGGGACAAGAGCAAGGAGTTCATCCTGGTCGCGGTGCCGATGTTCATCCTGCTCGGCGAGATCATGCTCCGGGCCGGCATCGCGGCGCGCATGTACACCGCCGTTGCGCAGTGGCTGTCATGGCTTCCGGGCGGCCTCATGCACGCCAATATCGGCTCTTGCGCCATCTTCGCGGCGTCTTCGGGCTCGTCCGTCGCGACCGCCGCCACAGTCGGCACCGTCGCCTATCCGCAAATCGAACGCCACGCCTACAATGAGCGCCTGTTCCTGGGCTCGCTGGCGGCCGGCGGCACGCTGGGCATCCTGATCCCGCCGTCGATCAACCTCATTCTCTACGGCCTGCTGACCGACAGCTCGGTGCCGGAGCTCTATCTCGCCGGCATCATACCTGGAGCGATCCTTTCGGCGCTGTTCATGACCGCTATCGTGGTCGCCTGCCTCTGGCGCCGCGAGTGGGGCGGCGCCCGTGTCGAGACCAACTGGCGCGACCGCATCCGCACCCTGCCGGACCTCGTGCCGCCGATCCTGCTGTTCGTCGTGGTGGTGGGCTCGATCTATGCCGGCCTGGCGACGCCGACCGAGGCGGCGTCGGTGGGCGTGTGCTTCGCGCTCGTGCTCTCCGCATGGACGCGCACGCTCAAGCTCTCCATGCTGCGCGAGGCCTTCGAGGGCACCATGCGCACCACGGCGATGATCATGCTCATCATCCTGGCGGCGGTGTTCCTCAACTTCGTGCTGGGCTTCATCGGCGTCACCCAGGCGATGATCAATTTCATGGCGGAGCTGGGCCTCACGCCGCTCGAGTTCATGATCCTGCTGGTGGTCTTCTACCTCATCCTCGGCATGTTCATGGAAACGCTCTCCATGATGCTCACTACCGTGCCGGTGATCTTCCCCATCGTCGTGCAGATGGGGTTCGACCCGGTCTGGTTCGGCGTGATGATTACCGTGCTGATGGAGACCGCGCTCATCACCCCGCCCATCGGCGTCAACCTCTACGTCGTGCATGGCATTCGCGCGCGCGGCGGCAAGTTCAACGATGTCGCCTACGGGTCCATCCCCTTCGTGGTGTCCATGCTGGTCATGGTGGCGCTGCTGATCGCCTATGAGGACCTCGCGCTCTACCTGCCGACCCTGGTCTACCGCTGATACTTCCAGCGGGGCCGGTGCTGCATCCGACCGTATCGGATCGGCACGAAGGGATTGCAAGTGGTGTCGCCCCGGTGCTCTTCCCGTCATGCCCCCATATCGTCACCCCGGACTTGATCCGGGGTGACGATATGGGGCTCGGCCCCGAATACGGCGCAGTCCGACAGAACGCGGTCCCGGTTCCGTGCTAGGCGTCCGTCCCGCCCTGTCGCGCCGCATATGGCGCATGGCGGGGCCGATCGTCATATCCAATGTCTCGGTGCCGCTGATCGGCGTGGTCGACACCGCGGTGATGGGGCATCTCGACGCGGCCTACTATATCGGCGCCGTGTCCATCGGCGCGATGATCTTCAACTTCCTGTTCCACCTGCTCAACTGCCTCAGGATGGGCACGACCGGGCCGACGGCCCAGGCGCGCGGCCGGGAGGACTGGGGCGAGGTGCGGGCGATGCTCTGGCGGGCGCTCACGCTCGCGGGCGGCGCGGCGGCGCTGATCATTCTGCTCCAGGGACCCATCGCCGCGCTCGCCTTCGGGCTCGTCGAGGCAAGCGCCGAGGTCGAGGAACACGCGCGCACCTACTTCTTCATCCGCGTGTGGACCGCGCCCGCGAACCTCGCGATTTTCGCGATCATCGGCTGGTGCTACGGGCTTGAGGACTCGCGCACCCCGCTCGTGCTCCAGATTACCGTGAACGTGTCCAACATGGTGCTCGATGTCGTCTTCGTCATGGGCTTCGGCTGGGGCGTCGAGGGCGTCGCCTTCGCGACGCTCATCGGTGAGTATCTGGGCCTCGCCGTCGCCGTGCTGGCGGTGCGCCGGCGGCTGAAGCGCCTGCCTCCGGGGCGCGGGCCGGTGTTCGACCGGGCCCGGCTGCTGCGCCTCGTCGCGATCAACCGGGACATCACCATCAGGTCGCTCTGCGTCGTCTCCGCCAATGCGATCTTTCTCGCCGAGAGCGCGGCGGCGGGCGACACGACCCTCGCGGCCAACCAGATCCTCGTGCATCTGCTCATCTTCGCGTCTTTCGCCCTGGACGGCGTTGCCCACGCGGGAGAGGCGCTGGTCGGCGATGCGGTGGGACGGCGCAACAGCGCCGGGCTTCGAGAGGTGGTGCGGGCCGTCCTGGTCTGGTCGGTCGGCGCGGCCGCGTTGCTGTCCGCTGCCTATCTGCTCGCCGGCGGGCTGATCGTGGCCGCCATGACGTCCCTGCCGGAGGTCCGGGGGGCTGCGGCGGGCTGGGCGTTGTGGGCCGCGCTTGCGCCCGCGGTTGCGGTCTGGGCCTATGCCTGGGACGGCGTCTATCTGGGCTTTTCGGCGACCCGGTGGATGCTTATCACCATGGCGGTCGCCTTTGCGGTCTATGCGGCCGGCCTCTGGCTGCTGCCGGGGCCGCTCGGCAATCACGGGCTCTGGCTCTCGCTCTGGCTGTTCTACGGCGTGCGCGGCGTGGGC